>CALJQI010000029.1 GCA_937980285.1 uncultured Gammaproteobacteria bacterium
ACCGTCGGCGGCGCGCTGACGATGAACGCCGGCGCCTTCGGCGGCGAAACCTGGAACGCGGTACGAAAAGTCATCATGATCGATCGTAAGGGCCGCATCAGCGAACGCGAGCCCGGCGAGTTCGAAATCGGCTATCGCCACGTCGGCCTGCCGGCCGCCGAATGGTTCGTCGCCGCGATCTTCGATTTCCCCGTCCTCGATCGCGCCGAGGATTCCAACATCAGGCAGCTGCTGCAGCAGCGTAACGCGTCGCAGCCCATCGGCCAGCCATCCTGCGGATCGGTATTCAAGAACCCTCCGGGCAAGCACGCCGCTCAGCTGATCGAGGCCGCCGGTCTCAAGGGATTTTGCCTTGGCGGCGCCTGTGTATCCGACAAGCACGCCAATTTCATTATCAGCAACGAAACGACTACCGCCAGCGACGTCGAGGCCCTTATCGAACACTTGCGCAACGCAGTCGCCGAACGCTTCGATGTCAGGCTTGAAACCGAAGTACGCATTGTGGGGGAAAGCTGATGAGCGTCCAGTTACAGAAACCCGCTGCTGACGCGGCCGCCAGATGCGGTCGGGTCGCGGTGTTGATGGGCGGCGATTCGGCCGAGCGCGAGGTTTCGCTGAACAGCGGCAACGCCGTCTACCAGGCGCTGCTCGAGGCCGGCGTCGATGCGATCGCGGTGGATTTGCAGAAGCAGGCTTTTCACCAGCTGGCCGAACTAGAGGTCGATCGCGTGTTTAACGTACTGCACGGACGCGGCGGTGAAGACGGCAGCATCCGCGCGGTGCTGGATTTTCTCGGTATCCCGAGTACCGGCAGCGGCGTTGGCGCGCTGGCGCTGACCATGGACAAGGTGTTGACCAAGAAGGTGATTCGCTGCAGCGGTATTCCGACGCCAGACTTTATCGAATTGTATAACGAAGCAGACTGTGAACGGCTGCTGGCCGAGTTCGAGCTGCCGGTGTTCGTCAAGCCGGTGCTGGAAGGTTCCAGTATCGGCATGACCCCGGTGCACAAAGCCGGCGACCTGTTCCCGGCATGGAAGAAGGCGCGTCGCTACGGCGCCGTGTTCGCCGAGAAGTTTATCGATGGCTGCGAATACACGGCGGCATTTGTCGGCGACGAGATCCTGCCGCTGATCAAGCTCGATACGCCACGCGAATTCTACGATTACGAAGCCAAGTACCTTGCCGACGATACGATTTACACCTGCCCCAGCGGGCTCGACGATGACAAGGTGGAAGAAATCAACGCGCTGGTGCGGCAGACCATCAGGGCCACGCGCATCAGCGACTGGGGCAGGGTGGACCTGATGCTCGACTCGGAGCAAAGGCCCTGGATCATCGAGGCCAATACGGTGCCCGGCATGACCGATCACAGCCTGGTGCCGATGGCGGGCCACGCCGCCGGCCTGGAGATGCCCGACCTGGTGCTCAAGATTCTCGAAGCAACGCTGACAGGAGAAGATGCCGATGTTTAGGTTCCGCAAAAAAGCGACCCAGGCAAAGCGCAAGACGCCGGCCTCGCAGGCGAGTTCGTTTGAATGGCGAAAATCCTATAACTGGGTGTTCCTGTTACTGCCGATCATGCTTGGCGGTTATTACCTTTATCAAATGGACGAATTGCTGCCTATTCGTAGCATCCAGCTATCCGGGAGTTTCGAAAACCTGGACCAGGGCGAAGTCGAGCAGGCCTTGCAGCAATACATAGGGCAGGGCTTCTTTTCGCTCGATATCCATCAATTACAGCAATTGCTGCACCAGAAGCCCTGGACCGAATCGGTGTCGGTACGCCGCGTCTGGCCGGACAAGATCAGGGTTACCATCACCGAGAAAAAACCGGTGGCGCGCTGGGATGAGCGGCACCTGTTAAGCGATTCCGCCAGCGTTTACCTGGCCGATACCAGCGGCTTTGCGCATTTGCCGATCGTGCATGCGGACAGTCATCAGCCAGCCTGGGCGTTGCGTCAGTTCCATGCGCTTGAGGCACGTTTCGAGCGTGTCGATGAACGTCTTCTGGCGCTGCGTGTCGACAGTCGCGGCGCGCTCGACATCGAACTGATCAACGGCTTGCAGATCAAGCTCGGTCGCAGCGATATCGAGCGCAAGATCGAACGTCTGACGAGTATTTACCTGCAGCAGATATTGCCGCGGCGCGAGCAGATACAGCGGCTCGATCTGCGCTATAGCAACGGTTTCGCAGTTGCCTGGAAACAGGAAGTGCTGCAAGGGCGTGACAAGGCATCAATCTGGAGTAACAGCAATGTCTAAAAAGGCAGCCAGCAATCTCATCGTCGGACTCGATATCGGCACCTCCAAGGTGGTGGCGATTGTCGGTGAGGTGACCGTCGAGGGCGATATCGAAATTATCGGCATCGGCACGCAGCCCTCGCGCGGCCTGAAAAAAGGCGTGGTGGTCAACATCGAGTCGACGGTACAGTCGATTCAGCGTGCCGTCGAGGAAGCCGAGCTGATGGCGGGCTGCCAGATCCGTTCGGTCTACGCCGGTATCGCCGGTAGCCATGTGCGCAGCATCAATTCCCATGGCATCGTGGCGATCAAGGAAAAGGAGGTCACGCCGGCGGACGTGGCTCGCGTCATCGACGCCGCAAAAGCGGTCGCGATCCCGGCCGATCAGCGCATCCTGCACGTGTTGCCGCAGGAATTCGTGATCGATAATTCCGAGGGGATTCGCGACCCCATCAGCATGTCCGGAGTGCGTCTCGAGGCCAAGGTGCACCTGGTTACCGGCGCGCTTAGCGCGGCGCAGAATATAATCAAGTGCGTGCGCCGCTGCGGCCTCGAAGTCGACGACGTTATTCTCGAGCAGCTGGCTTCGGCCAGCTCGGTTTTGACCGAAGACGAAAAGGAACTCGGTGTCTGCCTGGTCGATATCGGCGGCGGCACCACCGACATCGCGGTGTTTTCCGACGGCGCGATTCGCCACACCGCGGTGATCCCGATTGCAGGTGACCAGGTCACCAACGACATCGCGGTCGCCTTGCGCACGCCGACCCAGTATGCCAACGACCTCAAGGTCAAGTACGCCTGCGCCTTGCGCCAGCTGGCGGCAGACGATGAAACCATCGAAGTACCGAGCGTCGGCGACCGCGAGCCGCGGCGGCTGGCGAGACAAACGCTGGCCGAAGTGGTGGAGCCGCGTTACGAAGAATTATTGAGCCTGGTGCAGGCGGAGTTGCGCCGCAGCGGGTTCGAGGAAATATGCGCCGCCGGAGTCGTGTTGACCGGCGGCAGTTCGAAAATGGAAGGTGCGATCGAGCTGGCGGAGGAAATATTCCATATGCCTGTTCGACTGGGCTATCCGCAGTATGTATCGGGGCTGGTCGACGTGGTTCGCAACCCGATTCATGCCACAGGTGTTGGGCTGTTGCTGTTTGGAAACAGGCAACAGTCCGGCTTGTCCGGTTATCAACTGGACGATCAAAACGAAGCCGGACTTTTAGCGAGAATGAAAAGCTGGTTTCAGGGTAATTTTTAATAAATGCAAGAGGACAAAACAATGTTTGAACTGATGGATTCACACTCCAAAGACCCGGTTATCAAGGTCATTGGTGTCGGTGGAGGCGGCGGCAACGCCGTTCAGCACATGGTATCGGCCGGTATCGAGGGCGTCGATTACATGTGCGTCAACACCGACGTACAGGCACTGAAGAAGATGGACGTGCGAACGACAATGCAAATTGGCGCCAGCATTACCAAGGGTCTCGGCGCGGGCGCCGATCCGGGTATCGGCCGTCAGGCGGCGCTGGAGGATCGCGAGCGGATCCAGGAAATGATCGAGGGCTCCAACATGCTGTTCGTGACCGCCGGCATGGGTGGCGGTACCGGCACTGGCGCGGCGCCGGTGATCGCGCAGATCGCCAAGGAAATGGGCATTTTGACCGTTGCCGTGGTCACCAAGCCGTTCGCCTTCGAGCGCAGCAAGCGCATGTCGCAGGCGGAAACCGGGATCAAGGAACTGTCCAACGTGGTCGATTCGTTGATTACGATCCCGAACGACAAGCTGATGCCTGTCCTCGGCAAACAGACTTCGCTGCTCGAAGTGTTCGAAAAGGCGAACGACGTGTTGCGCGGCGCGGTGCAGGGTATCGCCGAACTGATTACCTGCCCGGGTCTGATCAACGTCGACTTTGCCGACGTGCGTACGGTCATGTCCGAAATGGGTATGGCGATGATGGGCTCGGGCTCCGCCACCGGCGACAACCGCGCCAAGGAAGCGGCGATGGCCGCGATCGCGTCACCGCTGCTCGAAGACGTTAACATCTCCGGCGCTCAGGGTATCCTGGTCAACGTTACCGCCGGTCTCGATCTCGCTATCGGCGAACTCGACGATGTCGGCACCGCGATCACCGAGATGGCCTCGGCCGATGCCAACGTCGTGGTCGGTACCGTTATCGATTCGAACATGACCGATGGCGAGTTGCGCGTCACCATGGTGGCGACCGGACTCGGCAATGACCGGGTCTTGTCCGAGGTTCAGGCCGCGACCGCGATTCAGCCGGAAAGCAACGGCGAGGTCGATTACAAGAAGCTGGAGCGGCCGACCGCTATTCGTCAGAAGATCGTGGGCGATAGCATCGAAGTGCCTGAAGACAAGGAGAGCATGGAGTATCTCGAAATTCCGGCATTCCTGCGTCGCCAGGCGGATTAAAAGGCAACTCCTCTTGCCGGGAGATTGGTTCAGGGACGAACCATGATTCCTTTGTCCCTCCGATAGCGCTTTGTTCATGAGCGACATGGTTTCACTATCACCGCAGGATTTCGTGGCCGAAGGCACCGACCGCAAGTGCTTTCGACATCCGCGTTTTCCCCAGCGCTGCATCAAGGTTTTGCACCCGCAACGGCGACCCGGCCGCTTCTGGCGCGAGATCAGGTATTACCTGAGACTACGCCGGCGCGCGGTGGATTTTCGCCACCTGACCGCCTTTCTTGGCCTGGTCGACACCAGCCTCGGCAAGGGCGCCGTGTTCGACCTGGTGCTCGACGACGACGGCCGTATTTCGAAGTCCCTGGCTTTTTATCTCGCTCAGGATGACCGCGTTTTCAATGAATGGGCGATAAGGGAAATCGAGGCTTTGAAGCAGGACCTCTATGATCAATGGATCGTGTTTCACGATTTGAATCCGACCAATATCCTGGTCAAGCGCCTCGGTTTCGACGAGTATCGGCTGGTCGTGATCGATGGCATCGGTCATAACCACTTCATCCCTGTGGCCAGTTACAGCAGCCGTTACGCGCGCAAGAAACTGACCCGCGTCTGGAACCGGCGCTACCACCAGTGGTACTCGGCCTTTCCGAAAGTGCTCAGGGGATTAAAACCCTACCCGGCAAGCTAGCCTCGCCGGTCGGGACAGTTTCGATTCGAAGGGGGATAAAACCCGACCTCTACCGAACTCGTCGACGGTGTCTGCTAGCAGGCGCTCAGGCCGTTATCGGCTGTTGCGATCGAAACCCCCGGGTTTTGAGAAAGTGGTCCACCGAAGCCAGCCCGCCGCCGTAGACGATATTCACCAGCAGCATCGAGCCCCACAGGTAGTGCCACACCAGTCCGGCGCCCTTGGCCAGCGTCGCGTAGTAGGACACCACGGCGATGATGTTGACGAAGGACAGCGCCAGTGCCGCGTAGCGAGTGCCGAGGCCGACGATCAGGAATACCGGCAGCACCAGTTCACCGAAGGTCGCAAGATACGCGGCCAGTTCAAAGTTCAACAGCGGTACCTGGTATTCGTACTCGAACAGCACCAGCGTGGTTTCCCAGTCGCCGATCTTGTGCATGCCGGATTTGAGGAACACCCAGGCGACGTAAATCCTGAAATACGCCAGCAGTAACCAGCTAAACCAGGAAAAGAAATCGCTGGCCTTTTCCGCAGGCGGCTGAAATTTTTCGATGACTCCCATGACATGACTCCCCGTTCTTTAGTTTTGACTTGTCGGGGATTTGAGCCGCGGTTGCGAAAAAAGTTCAGAAAAGTTCGCGCAAAACCTGCCCGGAGTAAACAACCGAAGAGGCGTTTGCTGCGGATAATTTCTAACTGGTTATGCGCGCTCTAGATTGCGGCGATTTTCTCCGCCTGCTGCTGCAGGCTTTTCAACGCCGATTCGACCTCGGCGAGTTTTTCCTTTTCCTTGCCGACCACCGCTTCGGGCGCGCGCGAAACGAAGTTTTCATTTGCCAGCTTCGATCTGATGCGCTCGGCATCCTGTTCCAGCTTGCTGATGTTTTTCTGCAATCGGGCGAGTTCGGCTTCCTTGTCGATCAAACCCGCCAGCGGAATCAACAACTGCATGTCGCCGACCAGCGAAGTCGCCGCCTCGGGCGCCTGGGTCTCGGCCTCGAGCCAGGTTATCGACTCCAGCCTGGCCAGCGAACCCAACAGGCCGCGATTATCTTCGATACGCTGCCGATCTTCGTCACTGCCATGCTGGCAGATCACCGGCAATTGCTTGCCCGGCTTGATATCCATTTCCGAACGGATCTGGCGCACGCCCATGATGAAGCGCTTTACCCATTCCAGTTCGGCCAGCACCGCGTCGTCGATCAGGGTCGTATCCGGGAGCGGATAACTGCGGCGCATGATGGTTTTGCCGTCGATCCAGGCCAGCGGCGCGACGCGCTGCCACAGCTCTTCGGTGATATAGGGCATCACCGGGTGCAGCAGGCGCAGGATGGCCTCGAGCACGGTAACCAGCGTATGGCGTGCGGCTTTTTTCGCTGCCACCGGGTAGTCGTCCGAGTACAGAACCGGCTTGGAAAGCTCGATGTACCAGTCGCAGTAATCGTTCCAGACGAATTCATAGAGATCGCGCGCCATCAGGTCGAAACGATAGTTTTCGATATGCCCGGCGATGTCGCCGCTGACCTGCTGCAGGCGCGCGATGATCCAGCGGTCGGCCAGCGTCGGGCTGCCCGCCGTGCAGTCCTCGCCCTCGGTGTTCTGCAGCACGTAACGCGTCGCGTTCCACAGTTTGTTGCAGAAATTGCGATAGCCTTCGATGCGTCCCAGGTCGAAGCGAATATCGCGACCCGTGGTTGCCAGCGCGGTAAATGTAAATCTGAGCGCGTCGGTGCCGTAGGCCGGAATGCCGTCGGGGAAATGCCTGCGCGTGGCGGCTTCGATTTTGGGTGCCATCTCCGGCTGCATCAGACCGCTAGTGCGCTTGGCCACCAGGTCTTCGAGCGAGATGCCGTCTATCAGGTCCAGCGGATCGAGCACATTGCCTTTCGACTTCGACATTTTATTGCCGTAGGCGTCACGCACCAGGCCATGGATATAAACCTGGTGGAAGGGCACCGCGTCCATGAACTTGAGACCGAACATGATCATCCGAGCGACCCAGAAAAAGATGATGTCGAAGCCGGTGACCAGCACGCTGGTCGGGTAAAAAGCCTTCAGCGCCGGGTCGTCGCCATCGGGCCAGCCGAGCGTGCTGAAAGGCCACAACGCCGATGAAAACCAGGTGTCGAGCACGTCTTCGTCCTGGGTCAGTTCGACATCGTCGGCGAGGCCGTATTTTTCGCGCACCTCGTCGATGTTGGCGGCGACGTAAATATTGCCGTAATTGTCGTACCAGGCGGGGATACGATGTCCCCACCACAGCTGGCGCGAGATACACCAGTCCTGGATGTCTTCCATCCAGTTGTAATAGGTTTTGCTCCAGTTTTCCGGGCTGAAGCGAATGCGGCCGTCCTTGACCGCCTCGATCGAAGGCTTTGCCAATGGCTCGGCGCGCACGAACCACTGATCGGTCAGATAGGGTTCGATAACCACGCCAGAGCGATCGCCGTAAGGGCGCTTGTAAACGTGTTCCTCGATCTTGACCATCAAGCCGGCGT
>CALJQI010000030.1 GCA_937980285.1 uncultured Gammaproteobacteria bacterium
CCAGAAAGTCGCTCAACGACATCAGCTTCAAAATCCGGCCGCGCGAACATGTCGGCATCATCGGCAAAGTCGGTTCGGGCAAGACAACCCTGTTGAAGATGATAATCGGGCTCTACCAGGGCGATAGCGGATCGATCTCGATCGACGATATCGATATCAACCAGATCGATCCGGCGGACCTGCGCAAGAACATCGGCTACCTGTCGCAGGATATAGAACTGCTGCGCGGCAGCATCCGCGAAAACATCGCCTACAAGGATCTACACGTCAATGACGAGAAGCTGATCGAGGCGGCGAATATTTGCGGCGTCGACCTGTTCGTCAACCAGCTGCCGCAGGGTTTCGATACCCAGGTCGGCGAGAGCGGCGCTTTCATATCGGGCGGTCAACGCCAGGCCATCGCGCTGGGCCGCGCGGTACTGCTGAATGAACCGATACTGATTCTCGACGAACCGACCAACAGCTTCGACAATACTACCGAGTCCATCGTCAAGAAACGTTTATATGAATACACCCGCGACAGAACCCTTCTGCTGGTTACTCACAAGGCGCCCATGCTAGACCTGGTGGAGCGCCTGATCGTCATGGACGAAGGAAAAATCGTAATGGATGGCCCCAAGGATGACGTACTGAAAGCTCTCAAAGGTACTCAGAATGGATAGCGACGACAAGACAGACTTTGAAGATTCGACCCAGATTGGGGTACACGGCAAGCAGGATATGCAGTACATGCGCAGCCTGTCGGCCGCCGCCGTACACCGTACGCCGCGCTACCTGATCGCGGTGGTTATGATTATCGCCCTGTTCGTGATTGCGGCGATCCTGTGGATGAACTGGGCCAAAATCGATGTCGTCATCCGCGGCACGGGCAAGGTATCCCCGGCAAGCCAGGTACAGAATATACAGAGCCTCGAGGGTGGTATCGTCGAGGAGATCCTGGTCAAAGAGGGCCAGGCAGTGGTCGTCGGACAATCGCTGATCAAGATCAGCGACGTTGCCTTCTCCAGCTCTTTCGAGGAAAACCGGTTGCTCTATCTCGAACTGCTGGCCCGATCCACTCGTCTCAACGCGGAAGCCTTTGATCGTCCGTTCAAGCCTGTACCCGAAGTCAGCGCCGATGCACCGCAGCTGCTCAAATCAGAGAAAAGCCTGTTCAACAGCAATCAGCAGCAATTGGAGGAAACCCTGGGCGTGCTCGAAGAACGTATCAATCAACAACAAAGCTCAATGCGCGAAGCGCAGTCAAAACAGAAGCAGCTTAAAAAATCGCTGGAGCTGGTAAAAAAGGAAATCCGGATCAAAAAGCCGCTAATGGATCGAGGTATTATTAGCGAAGTCGAATACCTGCAGCTGCAGCAACGCGAAGCCGAGCTCGAAGGTGAAATCGAAGCGGTCAAACTATCGATACCGCGCATCAAGTCAACCATCGAAGAAGCGCGTTTCAACAAAAAGAAAGAGCGCCTGGACTTCCAGAACAAGGCGAAAAAGGAATTGAACGAAGTCAACGCGGAAATCGGCCGCATTCGGGAAACGCAGACCGCGCTACAGGACCGGGTCAGGCGCACTACCCTGCGCTCGCCGGTTAATGGCGTGGTGCAGCAGCTCTATACCAATACCATCGGCGGCGTCGTCAGCCCGGGCAGTAATATTCTCGATATCGTACCTCAAGAAGATTCGCTACTGGTCGAATTAAGAATCAAGCCTGCCGACATCGCCTATGTGCATGTCGGGCAGTTCGCCCGCCTGAAGTTCTCCGCCTACGACTTCGCCATTCATGGTAGTTTGCAGGGAATCGTGACATTTGTCAGCGCGGATACCATTACCAACGAAGAGGGAGAAAGCTTTTTCCTGGTCAGGGTCAAACCCGGCAAATCGTTCCTGGGAGTAAAAAGCGGTGAATTACCGATTAAGATCGGCATGACCGCCGAAGCCGACATTATTACCGACAAGAAAACGATTTTGTCCTACCTGACAGAGCCGGTGCACCGCGGGATAGACAAAGCGTTAAGAGAACGTTAATGAAATTGATCGTTTACTCGGTATCGCCTTCTTTCAAAAAGTTTCTCGGCAAGCAGCTGGAAACCAAGGTCGAATTTCGCTCGCAGTTACTGCCACCGAGCGGCGATCCGGATCAGCTGTACCTGTTGCACATATCGGGCATGGAGCTCGAATGCTACGAATGGTTGCTGAAGTATGTTTCCGGCAAACCGATTCCGGTCGGAGTCTGCGCCGACCTGCCCAACATCCGCGAGATGCTGGAATGCGTGCGTCTCGGCGCCAAATCCTATTGCAATAGCCACATGGCGGCGATTCATTATCGGCAGATGCTGCAACTGCTGGGCCAGGGACAAAGCTGGTTTCCGCCTCAAATGCTGGACGAGACTTTCAAACTGGCGCAACAGGCGGTGAAGCCAGCGCCCGCGCAAAAGCCGCTGGAGATGCTGACCGATCGTGAAAAAGATATCGCGCTGGCGGTAGCCGACGGTAAATCGAACCGCCAGATCGCGGATTTGTACGAGATATCCGAGCCCACGGTTAAGACCCATCTAACCAATATCTTCAAAAAACTCGAGCTTAAGGATCGCGTCGGCCTGGTGCTGTACCTGAAGCAGGCCTGAGCCGGCAGCCGAAATCACCCGCCAACATGTGACCTGGCTCTCAATCTGATCAAAATGCCGCGCCGGTCTACGACTTTCGTATGACACGAACGGTTCAAACCTCTCCTATATTTACTGCTCTATCCCAATTTTCTGCAGAAATATGGCTACTAAAAGTATTGGATATGTCGCTGACCTGGTCGGCGACGCACAGGTTCGCGGCGTAGACGGCGTTATCCGAATTCTCGCTATCGGCGACAAGATCAACGAGGGCGACGTACTCACCACCGGCGTCGGTACCGACATCGTTCTCGAGCTCTACAATGGCCAGAAACTGCAGCTCGGCGAAAACACCGAGATCCTGCTCGACGAATCTGTTTTTGCCGCCCTAAACCCCTACCCCGACGCGCGCGCCGATCAACTGGCGGAATTGCAAAGCCTGATCGTCGAAGGCATCGACCTGGCCGAACTGGAAGCCACCGCGGCCGGCCCAGCCGGGGAATCCGGGGATGCGCTGCACCAGGCATCTATTTACACGCGCGACGGCAACGAAGGCATCGTCGAAACCCGGGGTACGCCATTGGGATTCGACGCATCGGCGGCTAACGATCAGACTTCCTCCGGTGATGACGGCCTGTTGGCCGGCGCGCAGGCCGATGATGACGGTTCCAGCACGGTCGGCAGCCCTGTCCCGGGTCCGATACCGGCGGCAACTATTTCGGTCGACGATATCACCGCGGATGATTTTATCAACGCTGCCGAATCGGCCGCGACGATCAACGTAACCGGCAGTGTCGGCGGTGACGCGTCGAGCGGCGACACCGTCAGTATCGATATCAACGGTAACAGCTACAGCGGCACCGTCGGCGCCGGCAACAGCTTTTCCATTTCGGTACCAGGCGCCGACCTGGTTGCTGACACCACACTGGTGGCGAGCGTAAGCGGTATCGATGCTTCGGGCGATCCCTTCACGGTCACCGTCACCTCGAGCCACAGCGTCGACACGGTCGCCAGCGCGACTATTTCGGTCGACCCGATTACCGCCGACGACATCGTCAACGCGGCAGAAGCAGGCGCACCGATCAACGTCACCGGTACCGTCGGCGGCGATGCCGGCCCCGGCGACAGCGTCAGCTTCGATGTCAACGGCAGCAGCTACAGCGGCACCGTCGGCGCCGGCAATAGCTTCTCGATT
>CALJQI010000031.1 GCA_937980285.1 uncultured Gammaproteobacteria bacterium
GATCGCTGCTGACGCAACTGATTCCCAGCGCTTCGGTCCACTGCCGGCACCAGGCGAACTGGCGCTTGAGCTCGTCCGGCGCCGGGCTCCGGTTGGCCTTGTATTCGGGGTAAATCGCCTTGCGCGCCGATTGCGCCAGGCTTTCGTCGAAGGCGAATACGATATGGGCGGGCGCCTGCTCGCTCAGCAGCCGGTAGACAAAATCGCTAAAACCGATAAACGCCTGGTTGGGCTGCTGCTGCAGGTTGACCCGCTGCGGCTCGGGGCCATACCAGGCGCGGAAAACAAAGATACTGGAATCGACCAGGAACAGGCGCATTGACGAAATTGATACCTTGCAACTAAGGAATGCAGATTTTACAACGGTGTTTGCTATAATCGCGCGCAAAATTTCGAGCTTTGTTCAATGATGTCACGCTTCATTCTCGTCCTGCTCTGCCTGCTGACGACAGAGTCGGCGCTCGCGGCCGACCCGCTCAAGCAGCTACAGCAGCTGATCGCCGAGCAAAAGTTCGCCGCGGCGACCAAAAGCGGCGAGCAATTGCTGCGGCAAAACCCGTCCCATAGCCGCACCCGATTCCTGACCGCCTACGCCCACCAGATGAACGCGCAGGCGGACCGGGCCATCACGCTGTACCAGAGCCTGATCGAGGACAATCCCGCGCTGCCCGAACCGCGCAACAACCTGGCGATGATTTACCTCGAGCAGGGCGATTACGATCGCGCCAGCCAGCTGCTGGTGGAGGCGATCAACACCCATCCGAGCTACGCCACCGCCTACCAGAACCTGAGCCAGATCTACAAGGGCATCGCCAGCGAAGCCTATCGCCGCGCGGTCAGCGAGTCGAGCCAGCCGGCGAAGTACACGCATACAATCAAGCTGGCCGCGATCACGCGACTTGATTCGGTCGAACAGGGGCTAGCCGCGGACGATGCCGACAGTCCGCCGACGGCGATCAGCGTCGCCAACCAGGAAACGCTTTTGATCGAACGCGTCAAGCTGTGGGCGCGGGCCTGGAGCAGCAAGGACTTCGCTGCCTATAGCGATTTTTACTCGTCACAACACCGCGCCAAATTCGACACCCACGAGAAATGGCTCGCGCATCGGCGCAGCCGCATCCTGCGTCCCGGCAATATCAGCGTCGATATCAGCGACATCCAGGTCAAGTGGCGCAGCGACAATCGCGCCGTTATCGACTTCAGGCAAGCCTTCAAATCTCCCGGTTATCGCGACCGGGTGGTCAAGCGCCTGACCTTTAGCCTGCTCGGTTCGCAATGGAAAATTACCGAAGAGCAGGTATTATCTGTTCTATGAAGCGTTTTCTGATATTAATGCTGCTGCTGGGGCTGCAGGCCCCGGTCTTCGCCGCCGACCCCCCGGGCAACCGTTACGAGAAGAGCCTGCTGGAGACGATCAAGGAAATTCAGAGCCTGAATCACGAGCAGGCGCTCTCCAGCACGCGCGACCTGATCAAGCAGTACCCGCACAGCCGGCTCGGGCATATGCTCTATGCCGACCTGCTGCTGGCCAAGGCCGAGCCCCTGACCGAGATCGGTTCCGGCATCGAAATCGATCGCGCGATCCAGGACTTTCAGTACGAAATCCGGCAGCGCTGGCAACACGACACCAGCCCGGCGCACCAGGCCCAGTACCCGGAGAACATTTTATTCCTGGCCGACGACCAACCTTATGTCATCCTGGTGGATCAGCAAAGCTCGCGGGTTTACGTCTATCGCAACCAGGATGGCGACCTGCAGCTCGAGACCGACTATTTTATAACCATCGGACTGAAGGGTTACGGCAAGCAGCGCCGCGGCGACCAGAAAACACCGATCGGTATTTATCACGTCACGCGTTACATCGATGGCGAAGAGCTGCCAGACCTTTACGGCGAGGGCGCGTTTCCGATCAACTACCCGAACGCCTGGGATGTCCGCAACAAGCGCACCGGCGGCGGCATCTGGATTCACGGCACGCCTTCCTATACCTACAATCGCTCACCCTGGGCCAGCAACGGCTGCATCGTCGTCAGCAATCCCGACTTCCTTCATATCGACGAGTACATCAATCCCGGGCTACGTACCCCGGTGGTGGTCGCGGAAGGAGTCAACTGGATCAGCCGCGACCAGTGGCTGGCCAAACGCCAGCAGGTTATCGAACTGCTGTCGACCTGGCTGATCGACTGGGAAAGCCTCGACCACGAGCGCTACCGGCGCCATTACTCACGCGCCGACCTGGACGCCTACGGGCGCGATTTCGAGCGCTGGGACGGGCACAAGCGCTGGGTCAACCGCAACAAGACCTGGATCAACGTCGAGTACAGCAAGCTCAATATCTTCAATTATCCGGGCGAACAGGACCTGATGCTGATGCAATTCGAGCAAAGCTACCGCAGTAACAACCTGAACATCGATTCGCCGAAGGAACTCTACTGGCGTAAAACCGGCGAGAACTGGCAAATCGTCTACGAGGGCGAACGCAAGTTTCCGGTGCCCGACACCAAGATCGTCGAAAACTGATCCGCAAAAAGTCATGTCAGAGGCGCAGGAATTCGCCAATCACATCGTCGACCTGCTCGATCCCTTCGGCCCCTGCGAGGCGCGGCGCATGTTCGGCGGCTTCGGCATTTTCCACCATGGCCTGATGTTCGGCCTGATCGCCGACGGCAGCCTCTACCTCAAGGCCGACGCCGAATCGCAAGCCCTGTTTGAAGCCGAGGGCAGCGAGGCCTTCAGCTACTACAAGCAGGGAAAGGAATACAAGCTTTCCTATTTCCTCGCCCCGGAAACGTTCTTCGAGGATCCCGAGAACTGCCTCTACTGGGCGCGCAAGGCATTCGACGCCGCGCTACGCAACCCCAACAAAAGCAGGAAAAAGAAAATCTGATCGGCCCGCTGGTTTTTAAAAGATCGCAAGCCTGGAGCCGCTCTCGTCAGCTTTGAGCACCTGACAGCTGACCTGATAACATGTTATTAGGTCATTGACCCGATAACATAAACTAACAAAATTCGACTAAACTTTTATTTATGCAATTCAGCAACTTGAAACAACCTGATTTCCCTCCACCCAATTATCAGGTCAACCCGATAATAATAATTACAAGCTCGAAGACTTTTTAATTAGGCTGTTAGGCTAGGAGATAATCGATGAAATATCTATGCCAATTACTAACAATAGTTTTGGCGCTTGTATCAAATTTAGCGATAGCTTCGGATATCAAGCTCACGATGAACAGCTATGGCCCAGTCAAAATAGGAATGACAGCCGACGAAGCATTTAAAAAGCGTCTCGAATTGTCGACCATGCTGAAGGACATCATATGGGAACATAAATAAGTTTAAAAATTATCCGAT
>CALJQI010000032.1 GCA_937980285.1 uncultured Gammaproteobacteria bacterium
AATGACGCTGGCTGGTAACAACCTGGGCGAAGCCGATCTCGACACGGTGTTCAATACCGGCTCGCTGTTCGGGGTCGAGGACGCGCCGCTGCGGGAAATTATCGAACGCGTCGAAAAGACTTACTGCGGCACCATCGGCACGGAGTACATGCATATCGAGGATCGCGCGCAGAAACGCTGGATCCAGGTGCAAATCGAAACCTCGCTGGCGACGCCGAACTTCAGGGAAGGGCGGCGCAATCGAATCATGGACCGGATCATCGCGGCGGAGAACCTCGAGAAATACCTGCATACGCGCTACATCGGGCAAAAACGCTTTTCGCTCGAAGGCGGCGAGTCGCTGATCCCGATCATGGACCGCGTGGTGCAGCCGGCGGGGGTGACCAATACTCACGAAGTCGTTATCGGCATGGCGCACCGCGGGCGCCTGAACGTACTGACCAATATTTTCGGCAAGATGCCAAGCGACCTGTTCGACGAGTTCGAAGGCAATGTCGACCTCAACGAGCGCTATAACTACGACGTCAAGTATCACCAGGGATTTTCCTCGGATATTTACACCGACTCCGGGCCGATGCACCTGGCGCTGGCTTTCAATCCCTCGCACCTGGAGATCGTCGACCCGGTGGTAGAAGGTTCGGTACGCGCGCGCCAGCGTCGTTTCCCCGACCGCACCACCAAGGACGTGCTGCCGGTGCTGGTGCACGGCGACTCGGCCTTTGCCGGCCAGGGCGTGGTCATGGAAACCTTCAATATGTGCCAGACCCGCGGTTACAAGACCGGCGGCACGATCCACATCATCGTCAATAACCAGATCGGTTTCACCACCAGCAATCCACGCGACATGCGTTCCTCGCTGTACTGCACCGAGGTTGCGCGCATGGTGCAGGCGCCGATTTTCCACGTCAACGGCGACGACCCCGAGGCTTGCGTTTTTATCGCCGAGATTGCGGTCAAATACCGCGAAACCTTCCAGCGCGACGTCGTCATCGACATGGTTTGCTATCGGCGCTACGGCCATAACGAGGCCGACGAACCGGCGGTCACCCAGCCGCTGATGTACGAGGCGATCCGCAAGCATCCGCGCCTGGTCGACCTGCATTCGCAGCGGCTCATCGACGAGGGTTTCACCACGCGTGAAAAAATCGATGAAATGGTGGCCGACTACCGGCGTGCGCTCGACGAAGGCGGCGCGGTAGCGCTGAACGTCATTTCCGGCCTCGAGCCGGTGGCCGCGCGCGACTGGGCCGGGCTGCACGACGGCGATGTCAATACCACGCCCGGGACAAAGGTCACGAAGAAGAAGATCCAGCAACTGGGCAAGCAAATGCTGACCCTGCCCGAAGAATTCAAGCTGCACTCGCGGGTCGCCAAAATCATGGAAAACCGGGGCTTGATGCTGAAAGGCGACTTGCCCGGCGACTGGGGCTTTGCTGAAAACCTGGCCTACGCGACGCTGCTCGACGACGGTTACAGTATCCGGCTGTCCGGCCAGGACAGTGAGCGCGGCACCTTTTTCCACCGTCACGCCGCGGTGCACGATCAGAAAACAGGGCAGATTTACAAGCCCCTGAAGTACCTGTCCGAGAACCAGCCGCGTTTCGAAGTGATCAATTCCTTCCTCTCGGAAGAGGCGGTGCTGGGATTCGAATACGGGTATTCATCCACCGACCCGAAGACGCTGGTCATCTGGGAAGCGCAGTTCGGTGATTTCGCCAACGGCGCGCAGGTGGTTATCGACCAGTTCATCAGTTCGGGCGAAATGAAGTGGGGCCGTCTCAGCGGCCTGGTCATGCTGTTGCCGCACGGATACGAAGGGCAGGGGCCCGAGCACTCCTCGGCCCGCATCGAGCGCTACCTCGAGCTCTGCGCGCAGCACAATATGCGCGTGGTGCAGCCGACCCTGCCGGCGCAGATTTTTCACGTTTTACGCAGCCAGATGCTGTGCGGGTTCAGGAAGCCGCTGGTGGTGATGAGCCCGAAGAGCCTGTTGCGACACGAGCGCGCGGTGTCCTCGCTCGACGATTACAGCAAGGGCGAATTCCAGAAGGTCATTCCGGAAATCGACAAGGTAAACGACAAGAAGGTAAAACGCCTGATCCTGTGCAGTGGCAAGATTTATTACAAACTATATGAAACCCGCGAACAGAAATACGATCACAGCACCGCGATCGTCCGCATCGAGCAGCTTTACCCGTTCCCCAAGGTCGACCTGAATGCCATTCACGACCGGTACCCGGCGCTCGAAAACGTCGTCTGGTGCCAGGACGAGCCGCGCAACCAGGGTATGTTCCGCGAGTTCAAGAGCCGCCTGAACGAGATTTTTGCACCGATACAGGTACAATACGCCGGGCGCGCTTCGTCGGCATCGCCGGCGGCCGGTTACATGGCGCTGCATCAAAAGCAGGAAGCCGAGCTGGTGACGAATGCCTTCGAAGCCGATTACTCGGATAAACTCGAATAGATCAACAAAAACAGAATAACCCTGGAGCAGATTATGCAGGTAGAAATTAAGGTTCCGGTTTTACCCGAGTCGGTAACCGAGGGAACCCTGGGCGACTGGCACAAGCAGGTCGGTGATAGCGTTTCTGTCGAAGAGAATATTGTCGACCTGGAAACCGACAAGGTCGTTCTCGAAATCGTTGCCAGTTCGGCCGGGGTGATCGAGTCGATCGCTTTCGAAACCGGCGCCACGGTAAAGACCGACGATGTGCTTGGCATAATCAACACCGAAGCGGCAGCCGCGGCCCCAGCGACCGGCGCGGATCAAGCGGCCGTCGCCGAGGAGGCTTCGCCCGTCCAGGAGGAAGTCGCCAGCGGTGACGGCAGGGCCAGCCCGGCGGTGCGCAAGCTGCTGCAGGAACACAATCTGAAGTCGGAAGACATAAAGCCCAGCGGCAAGAAGGGGGCTATTACCAAGGCTGACGTGGAACGCCATTTGCAGCAGGCGCCGAGCCAGGCAGCCGCACCTGCGGCCCCGGCGGCTGCTCCGGCGGCGAAAACACCGCCGCCAGCTG
>CALJQI010000033.1 GCA_937980285.1 uncultured Gammaproteobacteria bacterium
TTAAAGACCTGGTCCCATCTCCGTTTAGCCATCTTCATATGCGGATACTTTTAAATCGAAATTGACGCCACCCGTAACAATCTCGCCCACGTCCGGGCCGCGATAGAGTCGTATCATGAAGCTATCATTGTCGCTATGATAAGAGGCCGTGTACTTCAACCAGAAACCCAAATCATTTCTACTGACCCAGGAGTCGTTTATGCGCCATCCGACGGGTTTTTCAGGGCAAGATGAATTTTCGTTACATAATCGATGAACGGCCTCGGCTTCACTGACGGTCTGATCCAGCGCAACTTGATACGTCCAGTTTGCGATGACCACCACCAGAATAAACATCGATATCGTTAATACGGGTCTAACCAGAAAATACTTTTTCCTTTTAAAAGAAATCAGTCTGACAATGATTGAAACGAAACTAACCAGTACCGGCAGCAACAATAATCCAACCAGGAATACCAGCGAAGTGCCATTGGTCGTAATAACAAACACGCCCAGCATGAGCAATGGAGGAATGACCTGAAAAAGCCAGTGTTTCTTTCCCGGTTTTTCGTGAGCCTTATCAGCAGATGTCACTTCGGCGTTCATCTTAATCAGCTTAGTCGTTATTCCCGCTCAAGCAAGGCTGGCAAACAGGCATTAAGGGGTCAGGTCGATAAATCCGTTGAAAAAACGGTTGCCAACTCAAATTGCTATTGCTAGCATCGCCCGATGTTTGCCGTTCAAACCATGTCAATGTGCTGCTGCCTCTGTACCCAGGGGAACGGCGACTATTGTCTATCGGTTTGAATCTGCCTGACTAACCACCCCACTCTAAACCCATAATCCATTAACGCCGTTCCCCGATCTTTCGATCAGGGGTCAGTTCGTTTATTGCATTACAGCCAAGGTCCCTGAATCCGGTTTAACCACTGAATTTAGAGAGGACCATCATGGTTTCAAACAACAAAGTAACAGCACAGATATCGGGGCAGACTCATGTACCGGTATGACGAACACGATCAACGCCTGATCGAGGAGCGGGTAACCGAGTTCAGCCAGCAGACGCGTCGCTTTCTCGACGGCGACTTAAGCGAAGACCAGTTCCGTTCGCTGCGCCTGATGAACGGACTTTACGTCGAGCGCTTCGCGCCGATGCTGCGGGTGGCGATTCCCTACGGTGAACTGTCGGCCACGCAGCTGCGCAAGCTTGCGTACGTGGCGCGGACTTACGATCGCGGTTACGGCCATTTCACCACGCGGCAGAATATCCAGTTCAACTGGCCCGAGCTCGAAAAGGCGCCGGAAATCCTGCAGCAGCTGGCCGAAGTGCAAATGCACGCCATCCAGTCCAGCGGCAACTGTATCCGCAACACCACCACCGATCACCTCGCCGGCATCGCCGCCGACGAAATCGAGGATCCGCGGCCTTACTGCGAAATCATCCGCCAGTGGTCGACGCTGCACCCCGAATTCAGCTTCCTGCCGCGCAAGTTCAAGATCGCGGTCACCGGTTCGGCGCGCGACCGCGCCGCCTCGCAGGTGCACGATATCGGCCTGCACCTGGTGAAGAACGCGGCCGGCGAAACCGGCTTCCAGGTCTATGTCGGCGGCGGCCAGGGGCGCACGCCGGTGATCGGCGTCGTCATCCGCGAATTCCTGCCGAAGGCCGACCTGTTGACCTACTTCGAAGCCATTCTCCGGGTCTTCAACCTGCTCGGCCGACGCGACAACATCTACAAGGCGCGCCTCAAGATCCTGGTCCGCTCGCTCGGTATCCGGCGCTTTCGCAAAATGGTCAACGAGGAGTGGCAGCATATCCGTGAAACCTCGCTGCAGCTGGACCAGCGCGAGATCGATCGCATGATCGAGCATTTTCGCGATCCGCCCTTCGTCAAGGGCCTGGCCGCTTCCAGCGGCGACCTCGAACTGATCCGCAACCCGCGCTTCCGGCGCTGGCTGACACAAAACACGGTAGCTCACAGGCAAGCGGGCTACCGCGCGGTATTCCTGTCGCTGAAGGCGCCTGGGCAGGCACCGGGCGACATCACCGCCGAACAGCTCGACGCCGCCGCCGACCTGGCCGAACGTTACTCCTTCGGCGAAGCGCGCACCACGCATACGCAGAACCTGCTGTTGCCGCACGTGCTCGAGGCGGACCTGTTCGAGTTGTGGAAAGCGACGCAGGCATTCGCGCTGGATACGCCCAACATCGGCACCGTGACCGATGTCATCTGCTGCCCCGGGCTCGACTTTTGCAGCCTGGCTAATGCTACCGCGATTCCGGTCGCGCTCGAAATCAACCGGCGCTTCGCCGATCTCGACAGCCTGTACGACATCGGCGACGTGCAAATCAAGATATCGGGCTGCATGAACGCCTGCGGGCACCATCATGTCGCGCATATCGGCGTGCTCGGAGTCGACAAGAAAGGCGAGGAATGGTACCAGCTAACGCTCGGCGGATCGGCCAGCGAAGATGCGCGCCTGGGCCGGCGACTCGGCCCCGCCTTCGCCAAAAAAGACGTTGCGGACGCGATTCAGCGTATCGTCGAAACCTATGTCGCCCTGCGCCGCAGGGGCGAATCGTTCCTGCAGGCTTTGGACCGGCTCGGACTCGAGCCCTTCAAGCAGGGCGCTTATTCATTACTGAGGAAATCTTCATGAGCCAATCGAATTCATCCCCGGGTACGACCCAATTGACCCTGGACTGGCAGCAATGGCTGACGGTGCACGCGGTGGTCACCAATACGACGCCCGCCGGTGGTCCCTACGAAATCACAGTCGTGATCACTACCGACCTGGCGGCCGACCACCCGCGACTGGGCTCGCTGCTCGACGCACAAAAAGTCGTCATCGAGATCGAAACCTTTACCGATGGACGCGTGTTCGGCCTGGCGCGCCTGTTGCGCGACAAGCTCGGTTTCAGCGGCGATCTCGAAGTCAGCGGAGATTTCCTGCCCGACCAGATATCCTT
>CALJQI010000034.1 GCA_937980285.1 uncultured Gammaproteobacteria bacterium
GGTTTGAATTCGTGGATAACGAATCCGCAAGCAACGGCCTTGCCGACCAGCGAGATCGAACAAAACGGCGATGCCAGCCTGCAGCAACTGTTTGCCGGCGCCGTGGAACATATGCAGCAGGGGCGCCATCAGCAGGCGCTCGCGCTTTGGCACAGGGCGCTGTTGATGGCTCCCGAGGTTCCGGAGATCCAGGTCAACATGGGGTTTTCACTTTTCGAACTGGGCCAGTATGCCGCCGCGCGCGATTTTTTTGTCAACGCGATGGAGCAAAACTCGTTTCAGGCCAACGCCTATTACGGGCTGGCGCTGAGCAGCGAAAAAATGGGCGATCTCGAGGGCGCGCTCGGCGCGATGCGCACTTACATCCACCTGGCGGCTGGCGGCGAGGACGACCGCTTCGTCCGTCGCGCGCGCTCGGCGCTATGGGAATGGGAAGCGCAGTTGGCGGAAAACTCTAAAACGCAACCCCCGGCCGAGCCGGAATAAAAAGCCAACGCCGGCCTTATTGTCTCGCCGAGCTATCTCTGCAGGCGCGTGACTCCGCCAAAGCTGCCGATCCAGAGTAAATCGTCCTGTTGGGTCGCCATCGAAAACACGGTGTTCGAATACAGGCCTTCATGGATGGTCAGGTAATTTTCGAATTTGCCGTCGTTTACCTGCGCCACGCCGTTACTGGTGCCTACCCATAGAATCCCCTGTTCGTCCTGGTGCAGCATAAATACATGGTTGGAAGGCAAGCCGTCCTGAACCGTGTAGTTGACATATTTTTCACCGTCGAACCGAGCCAGCCCGCCGCCCCAGGTACCGACCCATACGATGCCGTCGGTATCGACTTCGAGCGCGACGATGTAATTCGGGTTATAGGCGGTATCGACCTGCTGCAAGCCCATTTCCACCTTTTGCCTGGCATGGTGGCTGGACATGGTCGCCGGATCGGTGCCGAAGGTATTGTCGCCTTTTACCAACTCGTAAGCCGCGCCCTGGCCATCCTGGTGATTCCAGTTATCCCAGCGGTCGTTCTGGAAACGCGCCAGCCCGCCCTCGGTAGCGAGCCAGACTTCCCCGTTCTTGCCGAGCGCCAGCCCGTACACCCAGTCGTTTGGCAGCCCACCGCCGGTATTTTCAACGGTATAGGTTTCCCAGGCGTCCGGATCCGATAGTTGCCCGTTCTTTACCCGGTTGGCGCCCGACCAGGTCGCGATCCACATGTCGCCGTCCGGCATCACCAGCACATCGTAGACGAAGGCATCGGCCAGCCCCTCGGGGACATTGAATATTTCGAACTTGTCTTTTGTTTCGTCGTAAATCGCAAGCCCGCCACCGTAGGTGCCGACCAGCATCTTGTCTTCGGTCCAGCGGCTAACGTGAAAAACGCCGTTGGCCAGCAAGCCGTTGCGCACGTCGAACAGGCGATAATCGTCGTCTTCGGAGCTGTAACGGATGACGCCCCCGGAGGTGCCCACCCAGACGATTTTCTGTTCGGCGAAAATCGACTTCACGTTGCGATTGCCGATGTGAAAATGGGTGAACTTCGGATTTTGCGCCGCCTTGGTGGGCTGGGTCGCGCCTTTTCCGCCGGCCGCCGCCGCTGGTCGATTCCAGTCCTGTATTTCGGAGATCGTCGGGGCGCTGTTTTCGGCGTCGCGATTGGCGCCCAGCCAGTAGGCGCCCGCGAAGATAGCCGCCAGCAAAACCGCGACCAGTGATATTGATTTAATACTCATGAAAGACCTGTTTGTTTGATTCAATAAGTCGAAATTGGTTAACCCGGGCTTGCTTTCAAGCCCAGCCGGACAACGCCACCGAGGGTGCCTAGCCAGACGTCGCCGTTGGCTTCGATCGCAATCGTGTAGACGTTATTGCTGGGTAGCCCGTGGTGGACGTTCCAGTTGTTCCAGTTGTTGCCGTCGAAGCGCGACAGGCCCTTGTTGGTGCCAAACCAGTAACTGCCGTCGGGGCCTTGCGCGATCGCGTAAACGATATTGCCGGCGAGACCGTCCTGTTCCATGAAATTGGTCCAGGCGCCGTCGCGGTAGCGGGTAACTCCGCCACCCCAGGTGCCGGCCCAGATGCTGTCTTCGTGATCGGCGAGTATGCTGAATATGTAGCCGGGGTTGTAGGTTGCCTGGCCATTGTTCAGTACGCCGAGGTCGTGCCGGGAGCGGGTGCCGAGACCGGTATTGCGGCTAAAGGGCAGGGCGTCGGGATTCTCGCCGCCGAGGCCGTCCTTGTGGCTCCAGGAGGTCCAGCTTTCGCCGTCAAAGCGACTGACGCCGCCCTCGGTGCCGAACCAGACCACGCCCTTGCTATCGACATCGATGCCGTAGACCCATTCGTTGATCAACTCCTTGACATAGGTTTTGAATTCACCGGTTTCGCGATTCAGATAATTGGCGCCCGCCCAGGTGCCGATCCACAGGCCGCCATCGAGATCGTTTGCAAAAGCGTAGATCCAGTAGTCGGCGAGCCCGTGCAACGGGAAATAGGTCTTCCAGTCGCCGTCTTTGTAACTCGACATGCCGCCGGCGTTGGTGCCGAACCATTTATAGCCGTCGGGATCGATACCGATGCCGAAAACGTACTCGTTCGCCAGGCCGTGATCGCGGGTAAAAGTATTTACCAGCGAGCGGCTTTCGAGGTCGATTTCATTCACGCCGAGCGAAGTTCCTACCCACAGGCGATTGCTGTCGGCCTCGATTGCGAGCGAGCGTACGTACACCGAGGGCCCGACGTTGAATACGTCCAGGATCTGCGGTAGCGGCTCTTGCGAGGCCTGTTGCGGCTGGCTTGCCGGCGCCTCGTTCGCTACCGGCGCCGCGGCTTCGCTGTTGTCGGGTTCATCGCTGCAGGCTGTGAGCGCGATCAATACCAGGCATAGCGCCCCCGTGCGCAGGAAAGCCATTAAAATAAAGTCCTGATATGCGCGATCACGTCGAGGGTTTGCTGCTTATTCAGAACGCCGAAGAAAGCGGGGCAGGCGTTTTTTCCTTTCTGGATACGCGCCAGCAGCGACTGGTCCGACTGCATCATGCCCTGGCCGCGCTTGAAATCCGCCGCTCCCGCCATGGTCGGGCTGCCATTGCCACCATGGCACTGGGCGCAATGCCGTTGATAGGTCGCACCCCCAAGGGCAGGGTTTGCCGCCAGCGCCAGGTCAGGCCCCATTATCATGAGGGCCAGTAAAATCGAATAAAAGTGTTTAGACATCATTGCTTCCGTTTAATCTGGTTGATTGACTTTATCATTCCAGGCCCTGGCTTTGTCTGCATCCACCGGCAAGCCCAGTTGCCCCGACGTGTATGCCTGTTTGAGGCGATGCATCGAAGGCTTGTCGCCGCGCTCGGCCGCTTTCTGGTACCACTCGGCCGCCAACTGCGGCGCCGCGTCGAAACCCAGATTCCCTGATTCCAGCGCTTTGGCGTAATACCGCATGGCTTCGGCATGATCCAGCTGCGCCGCCTGTTTGATCAGCTGGCCCGCCTTGAGCGGATCTTTTTCTACGCCCTCACCCTTGGCGTACATGCCGCCCAGCCCGTACAGGCCTCCGGCGTCGTTACTATCCGCGGCCTGCCGATACCAGTGGACGGCTTGAGCGTCGTTTTCGCCCAGGTCGAGGATAAAGGCGAGCGTGGTCTGGGCGGGAGCATATCCTTCGGCGGCCGATTTTTCCAGCAGTTGCATGGCTTCGATCAGGTTGCCCTTCTTATACTCCAGGATGCCCTTCTCTCCATCGGCCCTGGCGTCGGCCCGCAGCGTGGCGGGCGCTGTCAGCATCAACGTCGAAACGATGATAAGGCGAGCGAAATCTCTCATTACATCAATCTTTGTCATGGTTCAGGCCTCAATCGAGGAATCGAGTTTTCGATACAGGCTGGAAACCCCGATCCCGAGGCGGTCAGCCGCTACCTTGCGATCGCCATTTGCCTCTTCGATCGCGGCCTTGATGATGGCCTGCTCGTAGTTACGCAATTGTCGCTTGAGGCTGTCCTGGCCGCCGCTCGATGGTTGCTCGGAGAGGTACTCCGATGAGCGGATGTTTTGCGGTAAATCGGAAACCTCGATAACGCCATTTTCCGACAGGATCAAGGATCTTGCCAGCACATTTTGCAATTCGCGCACATTGCCGGGCCAGCCGTAAGTCAGCAGGCTCTGCATTGCGGCCGGTTGGACTTCGATGGACTCGGAAATGCCCATTTTCCTGCTTTCCTTCTGAATGAAATGGCGGATCAATTCAGGCAGGTCTTCCTTTCTTTGTTGCAGCGAGGGTAGCGGAATCTGAAACACGTTGAGACGGAAGTACAGGTCTTCCCGGAAACTGCCGTCCTGTACCATCTTGTCCAGGTTCTTGTTGGTGGCGGCGATGATGCGCACGTCGATTTTCCTGGGCTGTTCGCTGCCGATGGCGCGCACGTTCTGGTCTTCGATGACGTGTAGCAGCTTGACCTGCAGGTTAAGCGGAAGCTCGCCGATCTCGTCGAGGAAAATCGTGCCCTGGTCGGCTTCGACGAAAAATCCCCTTTTTGCCTTGTTGGCGCCGGTAAAGGCGCCCTTGGTGTGACCAAAAAACTCGCTTTCGAGCAGGTTTTCCGGAATCGCGCCGCAGTTGACCGGGATAAAGGGCCGGTCTTTTCTGGGGCTGTTCTGATGGATCAGTTCGGCGATAACGCTTTTACCCGATCCGCTCGGTCCGGTAATCAGTACCGTGCTCGAGGTCTGAGCAACCTTGAGCACCAGGCGTTCGACAACCTGCATCACCGGCGAATTCATCACCCAGGTTTCGTTGCTCTGGTTTTTGATCAGCTCGCGCAACACCTTGTTTTCGGACTTGAGGTGAATGACATCGGCGAGTTGCTCCAGCCGGTTGAGGAAGTCCTCGTTGCGTAACGGTTTGATCATGTAATCGTAGGCGCCGGCGCGCATCGCCTCGATAGCGGTATTGACCGAAGCGAAGGCGGTCATCATCAGAAACAGGGTATCGATACCCTGTTGGCGCGCATTTTCCACGACCTCGATGCCGCTGAGGTCGGGCATGCGTATATCGCATACCGCAACGTCGATATCTCCCTTGGCGAGCCTGGTTAAGGCTTCGTCGCCATTGGCCGCGATTGAAACTGAATGCCCGGCGTCGGCGGCAACCTTCGACAGTATCTGTCGAATCGCGGGTTCGTCATCGATGATTAACAGTTGTAGAGAAGACATAGTTATTACCCGTTCAGGCCGTGGCCCGGCGTTAAGTTGCTGGTGTTTGCTCCGAATTCGGGCAGCTGTTGGAGGATATCCTGTCCCGGGAGTAACACCTCGCTGATGCGCCTGGTGATTACTCCCTGTGGCGAAACGATAAAGGTCTGCGGATATGATTGAATCCCGAGCAGATCCGATGCGAGCTGAAAATTGTCGTCCTGGAAATTATGAAAGCGGATTTTATACTGCAGCATGAATTCCCGCACCAGGTTGCTGTCCTCGTCGACCGAAACGCCAATCACCGCAAAGCGTTCGGGGTCGAGGGAGTCGCTCAGTTGCTGCAGAACCGGCATCTCGCTGCGACAGGGTTCGCACCAGGTCGCCCAGAAATTGATCAACAGGGTCTTGCCGTCGAGATCGATTTCGCCCTCGCTGATACGCTTTGCCTGTCCGAGCGCTGCCAGTGGAAAATTGGCCCCCGCCCCGGGAGCCGGGGCATCGGCATCGCTGCAAGCGGCCAGCCCCTGCATCAACAGGCCAATGCACAGGAATTGAACAAATCGGGCGCTACCCTGTGGGGCAGGAATGGGTGTAGTTGTGATCATGACTCTTGTTAGTATTGCAATTCAGGTGCCATCCTTTGCCGCAGAGTCGAAAATAATAAATTTCGACTCAGGATGACGGCAAAAACGATCGATTGCCCGAAATCCGCCCCGCGGATACTCAATAACGGCGCGGGGCTTCATCCAGAAATATCTAATTATATCTCATAAATGAGAATTGATTCGCGAATTATCTCATAAATGGGAATTTATTGTTGGTCTAATTGATAAAACGCCTCGTCGATGTAACTGATGATCTGTCCAATCTCGTCGTCGCTGAGCACGTTTTTCCAGGCCGGCATGGAGGTGTTCGCGAGACCGTTGCGTATACGCTCGAGCAACAGCTCCCTCGTCATCTGTCGCATGAAGTTAGCGTCGGTCAGGTTGCGCGGTTTAGGTTCGAGAAAACTGCCTATCCAGTTATCGCCGGTGCCGTCCGCCGCGTGACAGAATGCGCAGTTCTGTTGCCAGAGCTCTTTACCCTGGCGAGCCTGGTTCGACATGTTTTGCAGCGACGGGGCGATATCGTGCCTGGCGTAAATACTGGCCGACGACACGGCGTCGATGTCGGTATGCGAGTAATTGTTACGCGGGTAGGAAACCGACTGTTTGCTCCAGATTTCACCTTCGTCGCTGACCACGGCGCGATCGTGGCAGGTGATGCAGCTGGTCAGGTAGAGTTGCTTGCCGCGGGTTTGTTCAGGGTTCAGTTGCTGCCAGGGCACATCC
>CALJQI010000035.1 GCA_937980285.1 uncultured Gammaproteobacteria bacterium
GGCCTGGCCGTTGGCGGTTTTCTACTGTTCATCGCGCTGACCGAGTGGTGGGACCGGGCGCTGATCACCGCCTACCTGATGACGCTATCGGTGCTGATTTCGACCTTTATCGGAGTCGTCATGGGAACCCTGTGTGCGCAAAATCCGGTGGCCACCCGCATCATGCTGACAATTTGCGATACCTTCCAGACCTTTCCATCGTTCATCTACCTGATTCCGGTGATGATGCTGTTCGGTGTCACCGATACCTCGGTGCTGATCGCAATCGTGGTCTACGCCACCGTCCCGGCGACGCGCTATACGATTCAGGGTCTGCTGAGCGTACCGCCGCAGTTGCATGAAGCCGGCTCTATGTCCGGTGTCAACCGTGTGCAGCGCTACCTGGCTATCGAACTACCGATGGCCTTTCCGCACATGGCGCTAGGGATTAATCAAACCGTGGTTTTCGCGCTGTCGATGGTTATCATCGGCGCGTTGATCGGTACCGATGATCTCGGACAATTGATTCTCAAATCCCTGTCCGACAAAGACGGTGTCGGCAACGGCCTGGTGCTGGGCCTGTGTGTCGCCTTTATCGGACTCGCTATCGACCAGGTGCTGCGAACCTGGGCTAACCAACGCAAAAAGGCATTGGGATTGGCGTAGCGCTGCCATTCCAGTGACTTTAGGAAGGATAGAAACGTGATTAACAGAATTCTGGTTGCAACCGATGCGTCAGAGGCTTCGAACCGCGCACTGGATATGGCAACTCAGTTTGCCGTACTCCAGGACGCCGAAATGCTGATTATTCACGTTATTCGCGATATGCAAATACCCTTCGAAATCGATGAAATTCCGGAACTGGAATTCCATCAAATCGAAAGCTTTAACGATGCGCGCGAGGAAATCATGCGCAAAATCGCCGAGTCCATCTTAAGAATTGCCCGGGAAAAAGCGGAAAAGGCGGGCGCCAGGAAAGTTGAAACCGCTATCGGAACCGGTGACCCTGCAAGCAGTATCCTCGGCTTTGCCAAGCGATCGAAAACTGACATGATCGCGATGGGAACCCGGGGCTTAGGCAAGCTGAAGGGCACGATCCTGGGCAGCGTCTCGCGCAAAGTCGCCGACAATGCCGAGACCAGTTGCCTGATCGTCAGGTAGTCGCGGGACACCAGGCCCATCCGCGCACTACGGGATCGAAACCCGAGTTAACCAGGTGCCAGGATTGCCCGGTTGTATAGACCGTGGGACCGGTCGTGATCAAAAACGCTATCGACCTGCCGGCGACAGGCTGTCAGCCCAGGTAACCCCGGTGCAAGGTCTCGGCCGCGCCCTCGGCCAGCGCCTTCGCCTGTTCCCGCTGTACCTCGCGCCTCAACTCAATATCGGCGGCATCGAAATTACGCAGCGGCGGCGCCAGGTGAATCCAGTTTCCACCGCGATCGACGCCGCGTACGATCATCGCGTAATCGCGCGCGGCCACCACTTGTTTCACCTCCGGCGTGAGGAAGCGAAATACCAGACCGACTCGATCGCCGTCACTGCGGTTCGGGCCGGAGGCGTGAAATATGCGACCGTGATGAAACGAGACCTGCCCCGGCCGCAGGACTACGTCGACGGCCTCGTCTTCGTCGATATCGGCATCGACCTGCTGACCGCGCGACAGCAGGTTGGTTTCGTCGAAGCTATCCCGGTGCGGCAGGATGCGCTGCCGATGCGAGCCGGGAATGAATCGCATGCAGCCGGATTCCGTGTTGACGTCTGACAGCGCCAGCCAGGCGGTCAGCTCCTCGTCGGTTTCGCCCAGCCCCCAGTAAGTCAGGTCCTGGTGCCAGCTGACGATCTTGTCGCTGCTGGCCGGCTTGATGAAAAACTCGGCGCTCCATAATAGTAAATTCGGCCCCAGGATGGACGCCACGCGGTCGAGCAACTGCGGCGCGCGCGCGACGCGGTTGACGAAGGGCAACAATAAATGGGCATTGGTGCGCAACAGCTGGGCCAGATCCGCATCGAGCCCTTTTTGCCGGCCATCCCGGAGCGCCAGCTCGAGCTCGCTGTGGATGAGACCGACTTCGTCCGCGTCGTAAACCTCCAACGGAAACAGGTAACCGTCACGCCGATATGCCTGCACCGTCTCGTCCGCCAGCGCGTGATTCATTACCAGGTCACCAGGTCGTTGGCCAAATGATCGATTCGATTCATGTAAACCACGTTATGCGAACCGTTGACGAAGTCGATGCGCGATATCGAGGTATTGTGCAGCGCCCAGTTGGCAACCCAGTGGTTATCGTAGTTTTGCTGATGGCGATCGACACCCATGAGTTCGTTGATGAACTGGTCGATAAAATCGCCGTGCGCCACCATGGCGACGCACTCGTCGCTACCGTCGAGCCGCTGCCTGAAGCCGGCGACGACCCGCTGCAGGCGCTCGATAAACGCGATATCGTCTTCGAACGGGCGGTTCCACCACCCCTCGGGATCGATGTCCCGCGGCAAATTCAGCCGCGGAAACCTTTGCTCGAAATAGCTGCGACCAGGCCCGGCCAGGCCGCGCGCAACGCCGTCGTCGGCGATCTCGTAAATGCCGTGTTTCTCGAAGATATCCGGCAGCGCAGTCAACTCCAGATCGCAGGCGCCGGCGATATATTCGGCAGTCACGATCGAGCGCGTCATCAGGCTGCAATAGACATGCGTGAGCCCGAACTCAATAGTTTCAGCCGCGACAAAGGGATGTTGCCGCGGTTCGGCATGCGGATGTGCCAGGTGCTGCCCGAGCGCTTCCGCCTGGCGATGACCAAGGGATGTGATTTCAGGATCCGGGGCGCGTTGCGGATGGTCGTCCGAGCCGTCCCAGATTTCGTTGTTGGCCGACTGCGCGTGCCGGATCAGGTACAGCCTGGCCATCGCTAGCGGCTGATTCCAAGCCGCTCTGCGGCCTGCGCCGGCGTCGCCGGTTCGCGGCCGACCTCGCGGATGATGCGCACCGCGCGCTCGACCAGCAGCAGGTTGGTGGCGAACTCGCCCTGGTCGAGATACAGGTTATCCTCCAGGCCGACGCGGCAATTGCCGCCCTGGGCGGCGGCCTGGGCGACGATGGCAAACTCCATGCGCGATATACCGAAAGCGCTCCAGTTGGCATTGTCCGGCAACAGGCCTTTCATGACGTTGAGGATCTCGGGCGTCGCCGGCGCCGCGTGCGGGATGCCGAGGCAAAGCTGAAACATCGGCGCGCCGTCGATCAGGCCTTCCTCGATCAGCTTGCGCGCGAACATGATATGCCCCGGCTCGAACACTTCGAGCTCGGGCTTGACGCCGATCTCCTGGATGCGCTTCGCCATGACGCGCAAATGCGCCGGCGTGTTGACGAAGATGGTCTCGCCGAAATTAAAGGTGCCGACGTCGAGGGTGCAGATGTCGGGGAGCAGTTCCTCGACGTGATGCAGGCGTTCCAGCGGCTGCACCAGCGTGGTTCCGGGGCCGCCTACCGATGCGTCTTCCTCGCCGGGCGCGAAACGGGCGCCTTCGCTGGTGGTCAGGTTGATCAGCACTTCGCTGCCGGAATCGCGGATGCGTTCGACCACCTCGCGAAACAACGCCGGGTCGCCGGACCGCATCCCGGTTTCGGGATCGCGCACGTGAATATGCACGATCGCCGCACCGGCCTTGGCGGCGTCTATACAGTCGCTGGCGATATGTTCGGGCGTGATCGGGTAATTAGGATGCTTGCCCTGGTTGTTGTGACCGCCGCAAACGGCGCAGGTCAGAATGACTTCATTCGACATGGATACTATTTCCCCTGGAATTCCGCTACTCGTTTCTCGTTGAAGGCGCGTACACCTTCACGCCTGTCGTCGGTGGGAACCGTGCGGTTATAAGCCTCTATTTCGAAACCGAGCCCGTCGGCGAGCGACATTTGCAGACCGCGATGGATAGCCTGCTTGGCCTGGCGCACCGCGATCGGCGCATTGGCGGCGATGCGGGCAGCGGTCTGCAGGGCTTCCTCGAGCAGCTTTTCCTGCTTAAACACTTCGTTGACCAGCCCCCATCGATGCGCCTGCTCGGCGTCGAAGCGGCGCGCCGACAGGATCAACTCCTTGGCGCGGCGCTCGCCCAGCGCGCGGCCCAGCGTTTGCGTGCCGCCGGCGCCGGGGATAATGCCGAGGCTGGTTTCGGTCATCGCGAAGCGGGCATTGTCCGAGGCGTAGATAAAATCGGCCGCAGAGGCCAGTTCGCAACCACCGCCGAAGGCAGCGCCATTGACAGCGGCGATCAACGGGATCGGGCAGTCGATGACGGCGCGAATCATGCGTTCATAAACCAGGTGCTGCGCGCTCCAGGCCTCGTTGCTCATGCCGTCGCGCTCCTTTAAGTCGCCGCCGGCGCAGAAAGCGCGATCGCCAGCGCCGGTCAGCAGGATACAGCGGCTGTCGCCCGGCTCTAAAGCCAGGTCTTCGAAGCAATGCATCAGGTCGGTCGCCATCTGCGTGTTGAAGGCATTGGCGAAATCGGGGCGATTGAGGGTAATTTGCAGAACCCGCGGCAGCGGAACCCTAAGCTCGAGCGTGGCGTAGTTTTTATCGGTCATACACGGTGGTAATTTTTCTTCGGCTTCGGCACTATATAGTACTTGATTAGATATCCGAGGGGGAACAAAACATGAATCCGAACCAGGACGACAAAACCACCACCAAGCACATGGCCATCACCTTCATCGCCTTCGGCGTGTTGTGCGTTCTGCTAATTATTGGCGCTAATATCGTCGGCTGATTACCAGCTTACCTATCTTAACTCGAATCCAACCCGCCGCCGTTCCCGAATCGGCGGCGCCATTCAGCCAGGTGGTGCTGGACGACCACTACGCCTTCCTCTCGGGCCTGGTGGCGGCGGACTTCCCGGCAGGGCTCGAAGTTCTGGGTGACGTCGCCGCCGAAACCCGCGCGGTGCTGGCCACCATCGGCGAAATCCTGCAGGAACTGAAACTCTCGCCCGATCGTATCGTCAAGGTCGAGGTCCATCTCGCCGACCTCGACGACTTCGACGCGATGGATGCCGCCTACCGTGATTTTTTCGACGGCAACGCCTGGCCCGCGCGCACCACGGTCGAATCGAAACGCCTGTTTGGCGACAGCAGGGTCGAAATCACCTGCCAGGTAAGGCGATAGCGCTCATCCCGCAGAAATCGCCAGCCGTAAACTGGCCGGCAGCAATAACAGTCAATCGCGCTAATCGCCCGCTCGAGGCCGTTCTCGGGCGCAAACCCGCGCCAGGTAATTATTGAACTGCCACAGGTTGCGTTCGATCGGGTGGTAGGTTCCCGCCGGCAGCAGCGCCGAAGCGCTGCCTCGATGCAGGGCCTCGACCAGCACCTTGTCTTCATCGTTGGCGATATCCATGTAGCGCCTGAACTCGTCCAGCCATCGGTCATAGCCGGCCGCGTCGACATCGTCGAGCACCTCGGGCGGCACCGCCAGCCCCCAGGTGGCCTGCATTCTATCGGTGCCGAGCGGCTGCACCGAGATATACCACAGGTAATCCGGCATCAGCGTCACCAGGTGGTTGGGAAAGACGCAAAAGTCGACCATCATCCGGCGCCATTCGCCGTCGAGCCGATGGTTGTTCGGGTGCGCGGCGCCGCTGCCGCTGGTCGCCGCCTGCGGTGCGCGATGGTAACAATAGTGCTCGCTGTCCTCGCCGCAGACATAATCCTGCAGCGGCTTGTTATGTTGCGCGAAAGTCTTGCCGTGGGCGATCGGCACGTGGTAACTCTCGATGAAATTTTCCATCAGGTTTTTCCAGTTGGCATTCCATTCCATGCGCTCACGCATCACGCTGCGGTAGCAGGCCATGTCGTAGCGGCCGACGACCTGCTCGCGCAGTGGCGCCAGCACCTCGGGCAGGAATTTCTGCGGATCGTGTGCAATCGAAACGTACACAAAGCCTTCCCAGCTACAGCAATGCAGGCGCCGCAGGCGGTGTTCGGCGGGATCGAAACCGTCTTTCATCTCCATGTAAGGCGCGCGCAGCAGCGCACCGGCGCAATCGTAAGTCCAGGCATGGTAACGGCAGGTAAAGCGCTTGCGCGAGCCTCGCTCTGCGGGTTCGAGACAGGCGAATCGATGCGCGCAGGCGTTGACGAAAGCGATTATTTCCTGGTCCTGCTGGCGCACGACCAACACTGGCACGCCGGCAATTTCGTGGGTCAGGTAGTCACCGTGGGCGGGAATCTCGTCTTCGCGCCCGACGCAGATCCATTCGCGCTCGAACACCGCCTGGCGTTCGTGCTCGAGAAAGGCGGTCGAGTGGTTCAATGCCGCCGGCAGCGGCCGCGCCTCGGCAAAGGGAACCGCGGCCGCGGCTTTCAGCTCAGCCAGCACGCTGTCCAGCGATGCATTGGTATGCGGATTCGAGGGCATGTTGCGCGCCAGCATAATTTAGACGTTTCGAAATGTTAACTCATTTATAATAGCCTCTACGCGAACGAGGAAAGACGATGACCGAGTCCTGGCGCCTGAGCGCATCTGAAATAGCAGCCCGGGTTAAAAACCGCGATATTTCCGCCACCGAAGTGATCCAGGCCAGCCTGCAGCGGCTGCAGTCGATCAATCCGAAAATCAACGCGGTGGTGCAGGAAATGCCCGATCAGGCGCTGGCCGAAGCCGCCGCCCTCGATGACCGCCTCGCCGCGGGTAAAGACGGCGGCCTGCTGGCCGCTGTGCCGGTGACGATCAAGGTCAACATCGACCAGCGGGGTTTTGCCAACACCAACGGAATTCGGATCCAGCAGGATCTTATCGCCGAGCAGGACAGTCCAGTGGTCACCAACCTGCGCCAGGCTGGCGCCATCGTCGTCGGCAGAACCAATACGCCGGCGTTTTCGATGCGCTGGTTCACGCGTAACTCGCTGCACGGCCATACGCTGAACCCGCGCAATACGGGACTGACCCCGGGCGGGTCGTCGGGTGGCGGAGCGGCCTCGGTAGCGGCCGGAATTTGCGCTATCGGCCACGGCACCGACATCGCCGGCTCGATTCGCTATCCCGCCTATGCCTGCGGAGTGCACGGCATTCGACCCACATTCGGTCGGATTCCGGCGGTCAACCTGGCGCTGCCCGATCGCCACATTGGCGCGCAGCTGACCGCGGTATCGGGTCCGATGGCGCGCAGTATAGAAGATCTCAGGCTCGGTCTCGAAGCAATGTCGGCAGCGAGCCCGCTCGATCCCTGGTGGGTACCCGCCCCGCTGCAACAGTCACTGCCGCCGAAACGGATCGCGCTTTGTGTCGCCCCCGACGGCCTGCAGGTTAGCGCCGAAGTCGAAAAAGCGTTGCGCACGGCCGCCAGTCAGCTCGGCGAAGCGGGCTGGGAAATCACCGAAATCGAAACCCCGCCGATGCGCGAGGCGATGCAGTTGCAGCTGCTGCTGTGGATGTCAGAATACGCCTATAACGGCGGCGAAGCGATCGCGCGCGAAGACGACCCGGACGCGAATTTCGTTTACCAGCAATTACGCGAAATTTGTCCGCTGCCGACCATGGAAAGCCTGATGGAGGCGCTGCAGAGACGGTTGACGCTGGCGCGCGCGTGGCAGCTTTTCCTCGGCGAATACCCGTTGTTGCTGTGCCCGATTTCAGCCGAGCCACCCTTCCCCGATCAGCTCGACGTCGAGTCGGCGGCTTCGTTCAAACGCGTGGCCGAGGCGCAGATGACACAAATCGCCCTGCCGTTCATCGGCATGCCGGCTATTTCGGTCGCTACCAGCGGCGATTCCGCCAATCCGATGGGCGTGCAGCTGGTCGCCGCCCGCTTTCGTGAGGACGTTTTATTCGCCGCGGCGAGCGACATCGAGGCACGTAACCCGCCAAGTGGCGTCTCGGATGCCGATTGAAGCCGGCGGATTAGCGATGCAAAATATACCTTTCTAGCGATTTCCGGAGGACGTCATGGCAACAGGCTGGGCCCGCGACGGGGCGGTGCAGGATCAAATCGACGCCAGCGTCGAAGACGCGGTCGAACTCGCGCGTAGCCGCCTGCCGAAAGGAGAAAGCCTGACTCATTGCGAGGAATGCGGCAACGAGATTCCGCAGGCGCGGCGCGAGGCCGTTGCCGGC
>CALJQI010000036.1 GCA_937980285.1 uncultured Gammaproteobacteria bacterium
TAACCGGGAATCCGAATCTAAGAAGTCATCCCGGAAATCGCGCAGCGATTATCCGGGATCTTGAACTAGTGGCGTTTTGCAAGATCCCCGCTTACGCGGGGATGACTCCTGGGTTGAATTGCTTCGACGTTTGAACGTCCCGACTAGTCGATGACGAGGTCGCCGAGGTAGGGGAAATTCAACGCGTTGACGATCGGGTCGACGTTGACGCCCTTGCGCGCGGCCCAGGCCAGGTTCTGCCAGTGCAGCGGAATGAATCCCGCATCCTGGAAGATCTTGGCTTCGATATCCTGCAGCATCTGCGCGCGCTTGTCGGAATCGGTCTCGGCGTTGGCCTTGACGGTCATCGTGTCGACGTAATCGCTGGAGTAGTTGCCCGAGTTGTAAACGCCCATGCCGCTGCTCTGGTCCGGGGTCATCGCCAGGAACTCGTAAAAGTTGGCGCTGTCCTCGGTATCCGAATGCCAGCCGATCATCATCACGTCCGCGGCGCGGTCGTCGAAGGCGGGCCAGTACTGCGCTTTCGGCATGGTCTGCAGATCGACCTTGATGTTGATCTTGGATAGCATCGCGGCAACCGCCTGGGCGATCTTGTCGTCGTTAACATAGCGATTGTTGGGCGCCATCATGGTAATGCTGAAGCCGTTTTCGTAACCGGCGTCCTTCATCAGCTGCTTGGCCAGCTTGAGGTCGAAGCGCGGCTTCAGGTTCGCGTTGTAGCCAAGGTAACCTTCCGGGCTGAACTGGGCGGCGGTAGTGGCGAAGCCCTTCATGATTTTCTTCACGATGGCTTCGTTGTTAATCGCGTGCACCATCGCCATGCGTACGCGCTGGTCGCGGAACTCGGGGCGGCGCTCCTGGTTCATCTGGAAGGTGATGATGCGCGTGCCGGGCATGGTGATCAGGTCGGCGGTGCTGGAGGAGCGAACCTGTCCGAAATCGTTCGGCGAAACCGGGGCGATGAAATCGACGTCGCCGGACAGTAGCGCGGCGACGCGGGTCTGTTCATCCTTGATCGGAGTGAAGACGATTTTCGAAACGTTGCCCGACGTGCCCTTGTCCCAGTAGTCGGAGAAGCGGTCGAATACGATCTTGACGCCTTGCTCGCGCGAGCTGATGGTGAAAGGTCCGGTGCCCGACAAGTTGGTCGAGGCGAAAGACGCGCCGTTCTTGACGATCGCGCCCTTGTCGTTGCCGTTGGAGTCGGTACCCGTGTAAAACTTGCTGTCCATCGGGAAGATATAGGTCGCGGTGTGCAGCACCAGCGGGTAGGGACCGCCGGTCACCAGGTCAACGGTGTGATCGTCGATCACCTTGAGTTCGGTGAAGTTGGCGAAAATGCCCTTGAAGTCGGGGCTGACCTTGAGGCGGTCGAAGGTCCACTTGACGTCGGCGGCGGTCATCGTGTTGCCGCTGTGGAACTTGACGCCCTTGCGCAGCTTGAAGCGCACCGTGGTCGGGTTCAGTCGCTCGTAGCTGGTAGCCAGGCGTGGCTCGAAGGCGAGATCCTTGGTCCAGCGAATCAGCGGATCGAAAGACATGTGCGACAGCTGCAGCATGCCGCCCGACAGCTGCTCGTGGATATCGAGCGTTACCGGGTCGGCGTCGTAGGCCATCTTCAGCTCTTTCGCCTGTGCCGTCGTGAATGCCAGCATGCTGGACACCATCAGGCAGGTTGCGAGTAGAAAACGATTTTTCATTTTAGGGTCTCCCTAGTCGTTGTTGTGTCTATGGCGGTTTTAACAAAAACCGAAAAAACTTATTGTTATGGCGATACCGCGGCCTCGGTTTCGTAAATGCGATCGAAACGCGGCATCAAATCGAGTAGCTCGATGCTGTACTCGTTTTGCGGATGCTCGAAGAAGGCCTCGGTTTCCGCGGTCTCGAGTATGCGCCCATGGCGCATGATTGCAACCCGGTCGCACATCTGGCGGATCACCGGCAGGTCGTGACTGATAAACAGCATGGTCAGCCCGAGCTCGTCCTGCAAATCTTTCAGCAGGTTCAGAATCTGCGCCTGAACCGAGACGTCGAGCGCCGAGGTGGGTTCGTCGCAGATCAACAGGCGCGGGCGGCTGGCGAGCGCGCGCGCGATCGAGATGCGTTGGCGCTGGCCGCCGGAAAACTCGTGCGGGTAGCGGCGCCCCATCTGGCGGCCGAGGCCGACGTGGTCGAGCAGGTCGCCGACAATCTGCAGCACCTCCTGGGGCGGCGCAAGGCTATGGAAGCGAATCGGCTCGGCGATGATGTCGTTGACCTTCATGCGACCGTTGAGCGAAGAGTAGGGGTTCTGGAACACCATCTGCATTTGCCGGCGCGCCTGCTGCACGGCTTCGCGGTCGGGATTGTCGATCAGCTCGACGCCATCGAACCTGATCGAGCCGCTGTCGGGTTTTTGCAGGCCCGCGACCATGCGCGCGATGGTTGATTTACCCGATCCGCTCTCGCCGACCAGCCCGAAAGAGTCGCCCGCCTTGATCACCAGGTTGACGTCTTTGGTGGCCTGCAGGTATTTGCGGTTTTTAGCCAGCATCGCGTCACGGGTTATGAAGCTCAGGTTGAGATCGGTGATTTCGAGCAAATTGTCCGATTCGGCATGACGTTCGCGTTGCCCCAGCCAGTGGGTCGAGACGTCGATGTGCTTGAGCCCCTTTTCGGTGGTCTCGATATACTCGACCAGCGGAAAACGATCGACCTTGACGGTGGCGCGCGGCACCGCGCTGATCAGGCTCTTGGTGTAATCGTGCACCGGCGCGGTCAGCACCTGTTTTGTGCTGCCGATTTCGACCATCCGGCCCATGTACATGACCGCCACGCGATCGGTGACGCTGGCGATGACGCCCATGTCGTGGGTTACCAGCAGGCAGCCTACCTGGCGTTGGTGGCACAGTTCGCGAATCAAGGACAGGATCTGGTCCTGCACCGAGACGTCGAGCGCGGTGGTCGGCTCGTCGGCAATCAGCAATTCGGGTTCGCCCGCGAGCGCGATCGCGATCACCACGCGCTGGCGCATGCCGCCGGAAAACTGGTGCGGAAACTGTTTGATACGGATATCGGGCTCGGGAATGCCAACCTGATCGAGCAAATCGACGGCGATGCGCTGCGCTTCCTTCGGTGTCTTTCCAAGGTTGGTGGTGATGGTTTCGACCAGCTGGTTTTCGACCGTGAACAGCGGATTCAGCGAGGTCATCGGGTCCTGAAATATGAATCCGACTCGCGAACCGCGCACCTTCAATATTTCCTTGTCGGTGAAGGTCGATATCCTGGTGTCGTTTAAATAGATGTCGCCCTTCGATACCCGGCCCGGCGGGCTGAGTAACTGCACGATGCCGTTGCCGATAGTAGATTTGCCGGCGCCGGATTCGCCCACCAGCCCGAGAATCTCTCCCGGTTCCAGGTCGAAGCTGACATCCTCCACCGCGTAGTCGGTTTCGTAACGCCCGGGGAACTCGATGGAAAGGTTTTTGATGCTTAACAGCGGCATGGATTATTTGGTCTTTATATGGAGACTGCTTGCGCGAACCGGGATGCTAACGTGATCGCTGTGTCTTGTCGAGCACTAGTAAACCGCGACCTCGCCGAGTAACCAGTCGACCATTTCGTCGCCTTCGATGGTCAGCCTTTTACGCGTGTGGTAGTTCAGTTGAGGCGT
>CALJQI010000037.1 GCA_937980285.1 uncultured Gammaproteobacteria bacterium
TACCCCGAGTTCGACTTGTCGCACCAGACCACATTGCCGACCAGGTGATTTTCCTGCTGCAGTACCGGAATCGAGATACGCACGCGTTGCAGCACTTCCAGGGGTTTGCTCGAATTGAAAGCGAGACCGCCGAGGCTGACATTGGTAATGGTTTGATCGGCGTCCTCGTCGTCTTCATCCTCCACCCAGTCGAGCGTGACCTGGATCGGAACGTCGGCCGGATGGCGGATGAATTTTCGTATCGTGTTATCTGGCAATGGTTACCAACATCTTGTTGAGTTTAGCCACGAAGCTGGCGGGATCTTCCAGTTGACCACCCTCGGCCAGCAGGGCCTGATCGAATAATATATCAGACCAGTCGGCAAACTTCTTCTTTGATTTTTCCGCATCCAGTTTTTTCACGATCGGATGATCCGGGTTGATTTCCAGTATCGGTTTGCTGGAAGGCAACTCGTGCCCCGCTTCCTTGAGAATACGCTGCATGTGCATCGCCATGTCCTGTTCGTTGAGCACGATACAGGCCGGTGAATCGGTCAGTCGATTGGTAACGCGAACCTCCTCGACCTTGTCCTCTAGGGCATCCTTCATCCGCTTTAACAGCTTTTCGGCACCCTTGGCCTTCTTCTCGAGTTCCTTTTCCGACTCTTCGTCATCGCCCAGGTCGAGCTCGCCCTTGGCCACCGACTGCAGTTTTTTACCGTCGTATTCCATCATATGCGCGGTCAGCCACTCGTCGACGCGATCCGACAGCAGCAGTACCTCGATGCCCTTCTTGCGGAAAATCTCCAGGTGTGGGCTGTTTTTCGCCGCCGAGTGCGAATCGGCCGCGATGTAGTAAATCTTGTCCTGGCCTTCCTGCATGCGGCCGATATAGTCGTCCAGCGACACGGTCTGTTCCGGGGCGTCGGTCTGGGTGGTAGCGAAACGCAACAGCTTGCCGATCTTTTCGCGATTGGCGAAATCCTCGGCCGGGCCTTCCTTGAGCACCTTGCCGAACTCGGTCCAGAAGCTTTGATACTTTTCCGGATCGTTCCTGGCCAGCTTTTCCAGCATGCCCAGCACTTTCTTGGTCGAGCCGCTACGGATGCTGTCGATTACCTTGCTGCCCTGCAGGATCTCGCGCGACACGTTGAGCGGCAAATCGTTGGAATCGATCAGCCCGCGCACGAATCGCAGGTAGCGCGGCATCAGTTTTTCGCTGTCTTCCATGATAAACACGCGCTGCACGTAGAGCTTGATGCCGTGACGCGGCTCGCGTTCATACAGGTCGAAAGGCGCGCGCGCCGGGATGTAAAGCAGCGAGGTGTATTCGTTGGTGCCCTCGACGCGGCTGTGATTCCAGTCGATCGGGTCTTCGAAATCATGCCCCACGTGCTTGTAAAACTCCTTGTACTCGTCGTCGCTTATTTCCGAGCGCGCGCGAGTCCAAAGCGCCGAGGCCTGGTTGACGGTTTCTTCTTCGATGGTGGTTTCGCCGCCCTCTTCTTCCGGCTCGATGGTTTTGTCCATCATTACCGGGAAGTCGATGTGGTCGGAATAAGAAGTGATGATCGAACGCAGCTTCCAGTCGTTCAGAAATTCGTCTTCGCCCTCGCGCAGCTTGAGCGTGATTTCGGTACCGCGGCCAGGCTTATCGATCGATGCGATATTGTATTCGCCCTTGCCCTCGGATACCCATTCGACGCCCTGGTCGGCGGCCTGCCCTGCCCTGCGGGTACGCAGGGTTACTTCTTCGGCGACGATGAAAGAGGAATAAAAGCCGACGCCGAACTGGCCTATCAACTTGGCGTCGTCCTTTTCATCGCCGGTCATCGAGTCGAGAAACGAACGCGTGCCTGATTTCGCGATGGTGCCGATGTGATCGATCACCTCGTCGCGCGACATGCCGATACCGTTGTCGCTAATGGTGATAGTACGATTGTCCTTGTCGTAGCTGACCTTGATCTTGAGCTCGATGTCCTCTTCGTAAAGGCTGGCGTCGGAAACCGCGCTGAAACGCAGGCGGTCGCAGGCGTCCGAGGCGTTGGAAATCAATTCGCGCAGGAAAATTTCCTTGTTCGAATACAGCGAATGAATCATCAAATCCAGCAGCTGGTTGACTTCGGTTTCAAAACCTCGGGTTTCGGTATTGGCGGCAGTTGTCATGTTTCGTTTTCTCCGGCAACTAGGGATTACACACAGAAGCGTTATATGCGGATACCCGGATTAATTTTCAAGCGCTTTACAGAGGACAATAATGAGTCCGGATTTAGTCTTCGCCCTGGCTCAGCCACAGCCGCTGAATCTTGTGATTCAGCACCGAACGACGCGCGGCATCGTCGGTGATGGCGAGCAATTCCAGGTAGATGCGACGCGCGTCATCGACCAGCCCGGAAGCCTGCAGGCTTTCGGCGGCGTTGTAGCGCGCGGTCTGCGCCCAGGGATCCATCGCATCCGGCGCCGGCAGCATCGCCGATTGCAGGTAAAGTAGCGCGGCCTGATTGTACTTTTCCAGACCGCGGTAGGAATCCGCTATCCAGTAAAGAATTTCACGCCGCTGCTTGGGTTCTATTTCGAGTCGCAACAACGCGTTGAAGTGGGTGATGGCCTCGGCGTGCAGGCTGACGGTTTGCATGTCGAACAGCACCTGCAAAATCCGGTCGGTGGCCTCTGCGCTGGGCTCGCGGTAGCCGGTGATCAGGTTTTGCAATACCTGGTTACCTTCATCGTAGCGTCCGCCCAGAATCAGCACGCGCGATTGCCGCAACTGCCAGTCGAATTGGCTGCTGCCTTCGGGAATCGTGTTGAGACCGGACATCAGCCGGGTGGCTTCCTCGATATCGGCCGATTTCAGCGCCAGGTCGACCAACTGATAGCGAATGCCGGCCGGAATCTTGCGCGCGCTGGAAAAAGTCTGGCTACGGTTAAACAGGTTGGCCAGCAGATTGCGCTCGGCTTCGTCGATTTCGGCGAAAGTCTGCATGTATCCCGCCGCGGCCTGGTTGGCGACCTGGCTATCGGCCGATTGCAACATCAGCATCGCGAACAGCGAACGCGATTTGACCGGGGTCACCTGTCTCGCCTTGTCCGCCAGCTGAAGCCATTTCTCATCGTCACCGAGCAGCAATTCGGAGCGATTTCCAACCAGTTCGGCATATTCGAGATAAGCTTGCCACAGCATGTCCACCGACAGCTGGAACAGTTGCAGCGGCGACTGTTGCGAATTTCGGAATAGCGATTCCAGCGCCACTACACGATCGACCGGCGCCATTTGCTGCGCCGCCCGGTAAGCCAGTGCCCACAGGGTCGCGCGTTCGCCGGGATCGATATCCTCGCTGGCGCTGCGTTCCTTGACTTGCCGCCACAGTTCGCCCTTGTCGATCCGGTTGAGGCGAAAGCCGGCGTAGAGGCTGGTCAACCTGGCTTGCCAGGCCTCCTGGCCCTGCAAAATCTGTATTGCCTGCTCGTACCTGCCGGCCTCGATCAAAACGCGCGCGCGCAACAACAGCCAGTCGAGGTCGTCACTGTCGAAATCCTGGTCGAATCGTAACAACGCGATGCGCGCGTCTTCGATACGGCCATCGCCAAGATAGGATTCGATAACCTGGCGCCTCCAGGTCTCGTACTCGGCCGATTCGCTGGCGTCGGGCTGCCACAGTTGCTGGCGCAGTACCTCGCGCGCGGTCGGCGACTGCCCCAGCCGCAGGAATGCCCTGGCCTGGTAAGTCGCGGCCTGGCGTTTGAACTGCCTGGGCATGTCCGCCGGCAAGGCCTCGATACGCACCAGCAATTCGTCCCATTGCTGCCATTGCGTCAGAATGGCGAGGCGCTCCTGCTCCCACAGAATCCATTCGTACAGGTCTTCGTCGACCTTGGGCTGAGCCTCGTCGAGCATCTTCAGGGTCAGGCCCGGCGCGCCGGCGGCGGAAATATTTTTCAGCAGCTCGAGGCGTTCGTCGGCGGCCGCCAGCGGGCTTGAGACAAGCAACGCGGTCAATAAAAATGCTCTGACTATTTTCATATCGGCAAAAAAAAGGCGTGTTGAAGATTCAAACACGCCTTTTATATCCAGCATAGCGGGGCTTTGTCTATAACTTTTCCCGGATACGCGCGGCCTTGCCGGTGCGACCTCGCAGGTAGTAAAGCTTGGCGCGGCGTACCTTGCCGCGGCGCTTGACCTTGATTTCCGCGATCAGCGGGCTGTGGGTCTGGAAGACCCGCTCGACGCCTTCGCCGTGAGAAATCTTGCGCACGGTAAAAGCCGAATTGATACCGCGGTTACGCTTGGCGATGACGACGCCTTCGTAGGCCTGTAAACGCTCGCGCGAACCTTCCTTTACCCGTACCTGTACTACCACGATATCCCCGGGAGAAAATGCCGGCACATCGGTCTTCATGCTTTCCGCTTCGAGTTGTGCAATTATGTCGCTCATTTCGATTCCTCAACTAAATCAGTTTCAACGCGGTGCTTATCACCGCTTCCGGGTTATTCCAACCCGGCGATAAATTCATCCAGCAAGGCCTGCTGCCTTGCATCCAGCTCGATCTTTTCGAGCAAATCCGGTCGCCGTTGCCAGGTTCTTCCCAGCGCCTGCTGTTCGCGCCAGGCCTCGATATCGCGGTGGTTGCCGTTCATCAAGACCTCGGGCACGCGATCTCCGCGATAATCCTCGGGCCGCGTATAGTGCGGGCAATCCAGCAATCCCGCGCTGAACGAATCCTGCGATGCCGATTCGTCGTGTCCGAGCGCGCCCGGAATCAACCGCGTCATCGCGTCGATACATACCATCGCCGCCAGTTCGCCGCCGCTGATGACATAGTCGCCCAGCGACCATTCTTCATCCACTTCGCGCTCGATCAAACGCTCGTCGACACCTTCGTAGCGGCCGCATAAAAAAGCCACCGACCCCAACGCCACCTGGCGCGCCAGTTTGCGCTGATCGAGCAACTGTCCCTGCGGGCTCAGATACACCAGCCTCGCCTCGGGGTTCTGCTGGCGCAACGCGGCGATCGTATCCTCCAGCGGCTGCACCTTCATCAACATTCCGGGTCCGCCGCCGTAAGGCCGGTCATCGACCGTGCGATGCCGGTCGCGCGTGTAATCGCGCGGGTTCCAGCAATGCAGCTCGAGCAGCTTTTGCTCGGCGGCGCGGCCGACCACTCCGCAAGCAATCACCTGTTCTACCAGTTCCGGAAACAGCGTGATTACGTCGATCCGCATGTCAGTACTCGGGATGCCAGTCAACCACCAGCCGGCGCTTGTCCAGGTCCACTTCCCTGACAATTTCTTCCATCACGAAAGGTATCAATCGTTCGCGATCGCCTTTCAAAACCATGACATCGTCGGCCCCGGTTTCGAGCATGTCCGAGACCACTCCAAGCGGTTCGGATTGCAGCGTTTCCACCGCCAGCCCGATCAGATCGGACCAGTAATACTCTCCCTTTTCAAGCCCCGGCAATTGCCGCGAGTCGATATACAGCTTGCATCCGGTTAGCGTCTCGGCCCGGGTTCGATCATCGATCCCTTGCAGCTTGGCAATCACGTTCTTGCCCTGCAGCCGGCCTTTTACCTTTACCTCTTCGAGTCCATCGCCCTGCTCTATCAGCCAGGGGCTGTAACTCACTATGTTCTCGCGCGGACTGGTATTGGAAAATACCCGGATCCAGCCTTTGATACCCTGTGCGCCAAGAACATGCCCAACACAGATCAAATCATCATCGTGTTGGTCCATATCACTTAAGCCGCGGCCTTGCGTGCTCCCTTGATCAGGTTAGCTACACGCTCGCTGGGTTTGGCGCCTTTCGACATCCAGTAATCGATGCGTGCATCGTCAAGGCGCAACTCTTCTTCCTGGCCACGAGCCTGGGGGTTGAAGAAACCGACGCGTTCGATATAACGGCCATCTCTCGGGCTACGGCTATCGCTTACCACGACGTGATAAAACGGGCGTTTTTTCGAACCACCGCGTGCCAATCGAATAG
>CALJQI010000038.1 GCA_937980285.1 uncultured Gammaproteobacteria bacterium
TGGTAAACGATTTGACGCAAAACTACGTCAACGTATACCGCCACCTGGCGGAGGGCGCGCAAACGCTCGGCGATGGCAGGACTTTTAACAATCTTCTCGAGCAGCACCAGGGCAAGGTATCGCTCGCGGTCGACGATCGGGTCGAACAAGCGAGTGGCATTGTCGAGGATTCGGATATCGACGCGGTCCTGCCCCCGGTCGCGCCTGCGCAGCCGGTCGATGAACATGCCGCGCCGTTCGACGACGTTACCGCCAATGCACCCGACTCGATCGACGCGGATACCGCCACGGCCAAAGCCGACGCGCCGGAGCCGTCCGATGAAGCCTCCAGTCCCACCGCGGCCGACGCGCCGGAGTCACCCGAGCAGTCTGCTGCCCCCGACCAGGCCGTGGAGCCGGTGCTCAATGTCGAGGCGCTGGACCAGACCGGCGAAAGTGCCGACACCGACGAGGTCAGGGCCGATGCGGCAAAAGTCGCCCCCGAGATCGAAGAAACGGTCGAAGCCGGAACAACCCGTCACTAGCGCCGTTTATCGTCACCGCGGCTATCGCATCGCTGCCGGCCGTTAAGCGCTAGTCACCGATCCAGATGACGCTGGCCTGGTAGACGCCCGCTCGCCGGCGGGATCAGCTCAAACAGCAGTCCGATCCAGCGGATGACGCGAACTGGTGCGCCAGCGGCGGGATGGCGTACAATCGGTATCATCTTGTCTTCACCCCGGCACTGCTTCAGGGGTGTCGCCAACGAAAGTCGGACATTTATGGATAAGGAAAGTGTGCTCTTTTACGTGGTTTTGCTGCTGTTCGCGGCCACCGGCATCGTCACCCTCATGGGACTGGTGCAAAAAGTCACGATCGAGAGGAAATACCTGAACGCGTTGTTTTCCGCCTTGATACTCGAGCTCATCGCGGCCGTGCTCTACATGTTCTCCAACACCGAGTTTTTCGAGACCGCGCCTGGCGAAGACCAGTTGCTGCTGCCGCGCTCGGAGTTGCCGCAGGCGCAGCGCGACATCACTGCCAAAGAAGTGCTGCTGATGGTAGCCAGTCACGACGCCGACCGGGACAGGCTGCGGCAGGCGGAACAGGAGCTCATGTCCCTTAGAGACGTGGTTGCCGCGCAGGTTCCGCCCTATGACGACGTCACGCTCGCGCTCGATACCAGGATTCGTGAAATTCGCGAACTGCAGGGCGATCTCTCGCGCCTGCGCTCCGAGCAGGCCGCGTTCGACAAAATCAGGGGCAACTTCCTGGTGCGCATGGCCGAGCTCAACGCCCGCATTTCTGATTTTGGCGCCTCTATCAACCTGGTTTACCAGCCCGAGCAAAAACGCGAAATTGCCGGCATGCTGCAATCGGCGTTCAAGCAAATCGGTTTCATGCCCGACGCGGAAATGCCCAACGACGATCCGTTCGAGGCAAACGATTTAATGATCCGTTACCAGCGCTCGAAAGGCTTCGGCCAGAGGGGCTACCTGACCAGCCAGGTGGTGGCGCTTATAATTCTCGATTACCTGTCGCCGATTTCGCAAAACGGCAACAACTAGCGCCGCTAACGCTATTCCGCCGCGCTTGCCGCGTTGGCGAACTTGCCCAGCGCCGCGGCCACTTTCTTCAATACCGCGTCGCAACCCCGGGTGCCGTGGCGTAACGCCAGGAATTGCGGGTCGTTATAGGAAAACCAGACTTGCCCGCCTTCGTCTTCCCAGATCAGGGCCTTTTGCGGCAGGTCGATGGCGATGCTGTGACTGCACTGCATCAGCGGGGTGCCGACCTTGGGGTTGCCGAAAATGACCAGTTCGGTGGGGCGCAATTCCTTGCCGACTTTAGCCGCCCCGGCCGCGTGGTCGATACGCTTGAAAACGGTCATGCCCTTGCTGGCCAGAATTTTCTCGAGCCGGTCGGCGGTAACCGCGACCGAGTGGACGCTTTTGACGCTGATCATGCCTTCGTTGGCGTGCAGCCCCGTACTGAACAGGCCGAACAAGGCGATAGCTAGTAGAATTTTGCGCATTTGGAGTCCTCCATGGTTAGAATCTGGCCGATTCGGCCCGAGCTTGCATTATGCGGACATGTGCTGCCGGCGCAAGTTCCCCTGCGCGCGTTAATCGAGATATATGCTGCCGCCCAGGGTAAATACGGTAATCGAGTCTCCACCGGGGACAAATTCGTCGCCAAGGTCGTTCAGTCGCTCGAACTCGACACGGAAGTCGTACTTTTGATGGAACAGGAAGGCGAAACCGATGCCGTAGGTAAATTCGCTGCCGTCGTCATCGATACGCTCGACGGCATCGCCGTCGATGCGCGTGTACTCGGTATCCGACAACATGTATCCGGCCTTGCCGTAGAAATAGCCGACACCGTCGACCGGGATGATGCCGTGCAGCGAAAAATTGATGCCTTCCGATTCCGCCGTGGTGGTCAGCGTCCCTTCGCGGTCGCGAATCTTGCCGAGATCCTGGTAGGAGACTTCGAAGGCGAGATTTTCATGTAGCCGTTTACCGCCGTAGAGCTTGAACGAGGTGTCGCTGCCGTCACAGTCGTAGCCGTGAAAGTCGCATTCTTCATCAGAGCTGGGTATACCGATACCAAAGCCGAAATAAGCAAAACTCGTGTCGTAATTGTCGTGCGCCAGCGCCGGAAGGCCGCTGAACAGTAATCCGCAAGCCAGGGCCTGCGCAAGTTTCTTTAGTGCCATGTCGATGTTCTCGTCTACAGATAAGGCAACCTGTCCAGATCGAAGCCGCTATGCAAGCATTATCCGCCGGGTATCGGAATACAGTCCGGCGGGTAGAGCAATACGGGACCCGGGTCCGCAATGCCCGGGCTTCGGTTGACATTTTGCCGTAATCGCGCGTGGCCCCGGGTGATACACATCAAGCCGACCGGGATTAATCCCGGAGTGCGAATCGTACAGGCCGAAACGGTCTCCCGGCGATCTGTTCAGCGGCGATAACGCTCGACGAAGCGACGCAGAATTTCACGCGCGTAAGGCGTGTCCGAGCGGTTGACCGCGACGATCAGGGCCTCGGCCTCCTCGGGCGGGAAATAGCCATGATGTTTATACGCGTGAACCCTGACGGTGAAACCCTCGCCGTCACCCTCGGGATGGAACTGGGTCGCGTAGACGTTGTCGCCGACGCGAAACATCTGCACCGGACAGGCTTCGCTGGTCAACAGCAGGACCGAGGAGCGCGGCACCTGGTCGCAGGCTTCCTTGTGCCCGCAGAGCACGTCTATCTGCCCGGGGAAGTCGAACAGCAGCGGATCCTCGGCGCCGGCGTCGGTCAGATTGACCGTGGCGCTGCCGACCGGCTCGGCAAATTGACCGGATATCGGAGTATCCAGGTAGGAACCGAGCAGCCCGCAACCCGAGCAGGCGCCGAGAAAGGGGAAGTCCTGGGCCACTATCTGGTCGAATAGATGCCTGAAATCGGATTCGATCCTGACCTGAATCGGGCTTTTCTGGTCCTGCGGTGTGCTGATATCGAACGGGCTGCCGCCGACGATGACTCCCGAGTAGTCTTCTATCGACAGTGGCGGAATACCCGACTTTTCGATGCGAATGCGATGTGTGTCACCTTCTTCCAGACCGCCATACTTCAAGATTGCCTCGAACTCGCTGTTCGATGTGTCGTCTTCCGGGCGCAACTGCAGTATCAGAAAGGGTTTGGTCTGGCTCATGGGCTGGTTTTGTAATACGAGAGTAACTACGGCCATGTATAATAACGCAGGTCCCGCGGCTATTGTCGATGCTTGTTTAATTAATTTCAGTTCCCGGCATGAATTACCGAGAAATCAATATAGATAATCCTCAGTACCTTCACCTGGTCTGCAGCGGTACCTGGGAGGTCGAATCCAGCAAGCTCTGCTGGCAGGATATCGCCGAGCGGCTGAAACAGGCCGATTACAGCAAGGTGTTGCTGGACGAGCGCGAGGTCGAACTGCAAACCTCGGTCAATGTCGATTTCAGTCACGCCGGCTATGTCGCCGACCTGATGCGCGGGATCTGCAGCAAGGTTGCGATCATCGATGGCGCCGAAAACAGCGAAACCAACGCTTTCTACGAGACGGTGTGCGTCAATCGCAGCCTGAACCTGCGGTTTTTCCTCAACGAAGCCGAGGCCATCGACTGGTTGACGGACTAGAACCCGCCAGACGACCGGCGCTGAAGGCGCTAACCCAGGTTTTGTTTGATGGTGATAAAGCTGGGCTCGTCGTGCAGCCATCTTTCGAGCAGGTCGGCCAGTTCCTGCTTGCGATAAGGCTTGGTCAGAACTTCATCCATACCGACCAGCTGGCATCTTTCGCGATCCTTGTCCGAAGCGTTGGCGGTGAGCGCGATGATCGGAATCCTGCCGCGATTGCTTTCCTCGGCGCGTATGACGAGGGTCGCCTCGTAGCCATCCATGTTCGGCATCAGGCAATCCATCAGGATCAGGTCGTACTCCTGCTCGCGCCACTGACGAATCGCCTCGCGGCCATCCGATGCAAGGTCGGCGTTGTATCCCATCTTCGATAACAGCAGCGATGCAAATTTCTGATTGGCGAGGTTGTCTTCCACCAGCAGAATTTTGCCGCGAGAAGCCCGGGATAGCGTGAAATCGGTCGAATCCTCGTCGAACTCGGGCTCGACCCGGGTCGTGCCCTCCTGCTGCATCGAGGCGTTAATTGCATAGTAGAGCTGGTAACTGGTAAACGGCTTCTGCATGAAAGTGGTGTGACCCCGGAGGTCGCGGCTGCGTTTGCGGAAGCGCTCCGATTCCTCGTCGCCGTTACCCAGCACGAGCCAGGACAGGGGGTTTTCCAGCCCGTCGCCTCTGATATCGCGCCAGTGGTTATCCGCGTCGAGGATGGCTTCCTGGCTGACGATGATCATTTGCCGGGCGCCGCCGTGTTCCTCGATAAGCCTGAGCCGGCTTTCGATTTCCTGCGCATCGGCGACCACGGCGGTATCAACGTTGACTCTGGCCAGCCGGTCGATGATCAGGTCCCTGTAAATATCGTTCGGTTCGAGCAGCATGACGTGGTTGACAACCCCGCCGGGAAACGGGATCTCGTCGATTTGCGGCGCCAGGTCGAGTTCGAAATCCAGTGAAAATACCGAACCCTTGCCTAGCGCAGAGTCGACCTCGATGCGTCCGCCCATCAGGCTTAACAGTTCACGGGTAATGGTCAGCCCGAGGCCGGTGCCGCCATACTTGCGCGTGGTCGAACTGTCCGCCTGAGTAAAGGAATTGAACAGCTGTTCGACTTTTTCGGGGGCGATGCCGATACCGGTATCTTCGACATGAATCGCAATCTCCGCCTTTTGCCGATCGTCGACATCGATTGAAACCGAGACCTGGATGTAGCCTTTCTCTGTAAACTTGATGGCGTTGCCGATCAGGTTGAAGAAGATTTGTCGAATCCGCGTCGAATCACCGATAAAGTTGCGCGGCAAATCCGGCGCGTAGTCGAGGATCAGCTGCAGGTCCTTGTTCTGGCAGCGCGGCGCCAGCAGTGCCATCACGTCGTAAGCCGACTGCTCCAGGTTGAACGGGATTCTCTCCAGCCCGACCTTGCCGGCTTCCAGTCGGGAGAAATCGAGGATATCGTTGATGATGGTCAGTAGCGATTCGCTCGAATCGACGATGATCTGCACGTACTCCTGTTGTTGCTGGTTCAACCGGGTCGCGGAAAGCATCTCGCTCATTCCGAGTACGCCGTTCATCGGCGTGCGCAATTCGTGCGTCATGGTCGCCAGGAACTGGCTTTTGGCCTCGTTCGCAGATTCCGCCTTGTCGCGCTCAAGGGCATATTGTTCGCGGGTCGACTCGAGTTCGTCGATTCGGCCGCGCAGGCTGGAAACAGATTGCCGGAACAGGCCCTCCAGCGGTTTGAAAATGAAAAACGCTTGCAGCACCAGTAGCAGCAGTGTCCCGATCCAGATCATCCTGATCCTGTCGTCGTCAACAGATTTCTGCGCTCTATGAGACTGCCGGTAAGCATCGAGCGCAGTTTCAAGCAGGGGCGACAGCGCCTGCAGGCCCGCACCGCCCATGTAGCGGTACTCGTAGGCGTCGCGATCGAGATCGCCCGGCGCGCTGGCCTGTATGGTCTCGGCGACTTCGAGGAAATGACCGATGGTCGTCGACAGCTCGCCGGATTTGTCCTGGTAAAGACGGCGCAGGTTATTTCCGGCAATAGTCGAAGCGTCCGCTTTTTCGGATCCCTGCTGCAAGGCCCGGTGAGTCTGTCGCAGCTCGGAGATCGCCTGCGCAAGTCGGGTGTTCGCCGAGTCGAAGCTGCGTTCGCTGTCGGCGGATATCGCCAGCAGACCGAGATAAGCAACCTGTTGTGCCTGGCCGGGCTGGCGCGCGGCCAGGTAGGTCAATTCGTACTGCGCTTGCCGTTCTATACCGATGCGCTGCAGGCCCAGGTAGGCAAGGCTTAGCGTAAGCGCGATCAGGGCGAGCGCGACTAGATACCTGGTTCTGAATTGCCTTATAGCTTTGCTGTGTTCCATGGCTTCCAGTTCGATGGGGCCGGGTTACTGGCTGGCGCAAAACCGGAGACACCATCCTGACAGTAAGGTTATCGGCCGATCGATCGATAAATTAACCCGCGAATAGTCGACTTTTCGGCCGCCGGCCGGATAGCCGAAGACGGCGCGCGGGCATTCTGCTAAGGTGCGCTCTTTTACGCTGCGGGGACCGATCCGATCTCCATACATCCCGCCTTCGGGCGCACCGAAAAAGAACATTCGAACCGGCAGGACTGGGACAACATCCGCGCCATGATGCCCTATATCTGGGATTATCGGGGCAGGGTGCTGTTCGCGCTCGCCTGCCTGGTGATATCCAAGCTGGCGATGGTCGGGGTACCGGTGGTGCTCAAGTAT
>CALJQI010000039.1 GCA_937980285.1 uncultured Gammaproteobacteria bacterium
CGGCGCAGCAATTCGCTGGCGGCGGGATTGCCCGGTACCACGCGGACGCGCTCGCCGCGCGCGAGCGTCGCCTGGTGCGATGTCAGGCGGTACCCCTCGGGAGCCGGGCCCATCAAACCGTTGTCGGTGTGGCATTTAGCACAGCGGATTGCGAATATAGGCGCGACGTGGAGATAGGTGACCCTTTCCCCGGCGGCCGGGCGCGCGGGTTGTGCGGCTGGGGACGCCTTTACCGCGCCAGTCTCGCCAGCCTGCAGCCCGCCCGTGATCCATTGCTCGAAGGTTTCGATTTCGGCATCGGACAGGAATGGCGGCCCCGTCATCGGCATGCGCGGCTGGCTGTCGCCGCGAATGCGGCGCAGCAGTTCGCTGTCTTGCGGCGCGCCGGCGATGACCACCTTGCCGCCTGCGCTACCCTCGAGTAAAGCTTGCAGGCTGTCGAGCCTCAGACCTGCCGCGGGCGCGGCGCCGGAGTGGCACATGACGCAGCGCTGCTGCAAGATCGGCGCGACGTCGGCATAGTCAGGCGTGCCCTGTGCCCGGGCTGAAGGCAGCGCCGTAATCAACAGCAGCGCGATCCAGGGCAGGTGCCTGCGCGAACCGCATGGTCTCGCCAGCGACGGGATGGGCGAGCTCCGGGTCCTCGCCGCAACGAAGATTTTTTGCCAGGCGTGGATCAGGCTTGCCGCCGTTTCGAACCTGGCGGCCGATGCCGCCGGTTTCGAGTGTTGCTCGAGGTGGCAGCGGGAAATAATGAACGCGCCTATCATTGTCTGACAATTCTACCCCATCGATATCGGCATTCAATGGAAGAATAAACGACCTGCTTGCCCGCAATCAGCGATAGCCGGCCGTTACCGTCGCCGGCAGCGAAAAAGGATTGAAACTGGACATTGCAAGCGGCAGGCGGGGCGGTGAAATTCTCGAAAATGGGAGAGAGCTGCTCCCGGATTCGAGAAAATAAGCGGATTTATTCCTGATTTCGGCAACCGCGACATGTCCGCCAATTCCGAATCCTAAAAATAAAGGAATTGTCCTACATCAATGTTTTATGGGCCTTTTTGTTATAAAAGCGGTGAATATAGCGGCAAATCGCGTTCCGTTTCGGTTGGCATCTGATAATTGGCATTACTCTTGCTTTAGTTTTCTTTTACGAACAATTAATTAAGGACATTCTCAAAAGCCATGATGTCCGAAATGTCGCTTCAGGCGAAGGGTATGCTCGCGTTTGCGGTGCTGACGATCTACGCCGCCGGTCTTACCGTATTCGTGCTGGATCAGAAAGAGGCGCTGATTGACGAAGTAGAGCAATTGCGCTATGTCTACGAACGCGAGGGGGCCGCATCGCAGTCCGACCTCGCCACCCTGCGCACTCTGCAAAACCTGCGCGCGCAAATCCTCGTTCAAAATGACGATATCGACCAGAGGAGCCTGCGCGATCAACTGGCCCTGGTTCGTTCACTGTACGAAGGATTGCCGATGCGTTATCCGGGCGGAGAGACAACCTTGCTCTCGCTCCAGGGAGCGCTGGACGAGGCCTACATCAATCCCAGTTTGGCGAGCGTATCGGCCCTTCGCTTCAATCTCCAGGACGCGGAGGCCATGCTCGGCCGTCGAATCGATCAGATTCGCCAGCAGCAGAGTAGTCGCGTGGACGGGTTCCGCAGTCACAGTAACAGCGTGGCGATCGCCGCGCTGGTGATCGGTGTTCTGGGCCTGATGGCAATCGGAATCACCAGTGGCCGCTTTCTCAGGACCATCAGCCGCGATCTGAAAACCCTGGAGGTTCAGACGGCTGCCGTGGCCGCGCGCGAAAACCTGCCTGCAGAACTGCGCGACGGCGGTCTGCCCCAGCGTGGTGACGAGATCGGCAAGCTTTCCGAGGCTCTGGAGCGTATGACGATCGAACTCGGAGAGCGCGAACGCCGGGACGAAATCGAGCGCGAAAAGTACATCCACCAGGAGAAAACCGCGGCCATCGGCACCCTGGCCGCAGGTATAGTTCACGAGATCGGGAATCCGGTGGCGGCGATTGCCGAACTGGTGCGTTCCATGCGCGACGACGATGCAAAGCGCAAGCTCGATCACGATGAGCTGCGCAACAACTGCGATTTCGTCATGCAGCACCTGGAGCGCATCGTCGCAATCGTTCGCGACGTGTCGGATTTTTCCACCACCCCCTCCACGGAGCGAGGGTTGCTCGATTTCAACCAGTTGATACGCACTACCTATCGGCTCATGCGTTACGACAAGCGCCTGCTGAAGGTCGGCTGCGCCCTTGAGCTGGACAAGCAGCTACCGCCGGTGGAGGGCAACGAAGAACAATTGATCCAGGTCATTATGAGCATGCTGGTCAATGCGGCAGATGCGGTCGAGGGAGTTACCAGCAGGGTGCCGGTGATCACCATATCCACCTATGCCGAGGAAGATCGATTGCACCTGGCCATCCGCGACAATGGCTGCGGCATGGACGAGGAGGCGCAGCGTCACATCTTCGATGCTTTCTACTCCACCAAGTCGGTCGATCGCGGATCCGGTCTCGGCCTTACCCTGTGCCAGTCTATCGTCAACGAGCACGGCGGCACGATCGAAATCGAGTCGCAGGCCGATGCCGGCACCACCGTCCACATCTACCTGCCGCGAAGCTCGCAGGATTCGGAATCCTGATCCCTGCAAGAGCAAACCTTGCCGAACAGCTTGTTTCGAACTCGCGCCTGAGCGCCGCGGAAAATCGATCGACAACGAAGCGTTTGATTTTTGATTGATTCAGGTCATGGTTTGCCGGCGGGTTTATCGTCATCGTTAGCGCACCCGAAGACAGCCGAAACAAATTCATGAACACATCGATAGCGCGGGAAATTGCCTCGCGAATGCCGCGCGCGCTGGCCGCATTACCCGGAATACGCAAACTGCCCTGGCCGGGGCCGCTAAAGTATTTGCCCGAAACGGCGCAGCTGTTCGCCGCGCAGCAATTATCCAATCGCCTGCTCAAACAGCAGCTCGATGACGGTGAGCTGGATTTTCTCGAAGGCGTTACCCTGCGGGTGCGAATCAGGGACATGGGTTTTGACTGGGGGATTACCCGGCACGGCGCCGGGCTCCGCTTCAAGCGCGGCGACGATACCGCGGAGACGACATTTTCCGGCGACAGCCGCGAGTTTTTGCTGCTCGCGAGCCGGCGCGAGGATCCGGATACGCTGTTCTTCCAGCGCCGACTGTCGATAGAAGGCGATACCGAAATGGGCCTGCAGGTCAAAAACCTGATCGACAGCATCGACATGGATGAAATGCCGGCCGCGGTTAACCGGGTTTTGAATATGAGCGCCGATTTCGTCGATTGCCTGAATCCCGGGTCGTCCGCCCCGCGGACGGCGCAGCAGGGGCGTTAGCCCGGATATCTCACCGATTTCCTACTGCGGTCGCCGCAAAGCGCCCTGTGGTACGCCGTACTCCCGGCGGCCCGCTAAACGTAGTGTAAACTACGCCGGCGCGGACCTCTCCCCCGATGCGCCTTCGGCACATCGGGTTGTGCGGCGCACCACAGCGTCTTTGCGACGCCCTCGCGACGTAAAACGGTGAGATATCCGGGCTAGCCGGAGGCGATCGAATCCATACCGGGCTGTTGGCGCCAGTAGCCGTCGCAGGTCGGGGCGCCCAGGCAGTGGCCGATGGAAATGTCATCGGTTTCGCCTTCGAGCACCTGGCTATAGCGCGCGATGATTTCAGCGGTATGCTGCGCCAGCGGACTGATGCGCATCAGGTCCACACCGAGCTCGCGCATTTGCCGCCAGTACGGCAGCAGGTGTTGAATCCGGCCCGACTGGGTCTGAATGCCGTTGATATTGAAAAATTCAGTTCCCTCCTGGGTATCCATCGGCAATCCCTCGGGATAATCCTGGCAGACGAATTCGCAATGATCCTTGGGGATATTGTGAAAGCGCGCGGTGAAGCAGCGCGCCGAGTAGGCCAGCGGCAGATGCCCGAAACTGAATACCTCGGTCTCGATCCTGTCGCCAATGCCCACCGATTCGGCGTCGGACAGGATATCGGCCAGTACCTCGGCATTTAACTCCACCGGCATGACCCAGCGCTGCATACCCTGGCGGTACAGGGTATTGAGCGTATAGGCATTGTAGATATTCAGGCTGGGGCCGGCCACGAAGGGCAGTTTCTGGTCGGCCATTAACTGCACCGCGCCGATGTCGTTGGCTTCCACCAGCAGTTCGCCGTTTTGACAAAGGCGCCTGATCGCGGACAGATCGGAACCCGCCTCGATCAGCGCCAGCGTCGACAGCAC
>CALJQI010000040.1 GCA_937980285.1 uncultured Gammaproteobacteria bacterium
TCACCCGCATCACGCCGAATCGAGCCCAACCACCTTTTTGCAGCATCCGGAAGCATCAACGCGAATTCCGGCAATCTTGCGCAAGGTATCGTGATCGAGAATTTCGACTTCGCGACGATTGACCTGTAACACCCCGCAATCCTGGAAGCGAGTTAGCGTCCGGCTTACGGTTTCGACCGCCAGGCCGAGGTAGCAACCGATATCCTGGCGCGACATCGATAACAGGAAGGCCGACGCGGAGTAACCGCGCGACCAGTAACGACAGGCCAGGTCATCGAGAAAACTGGCGATGCGGCCATCGGCATCCTTGCGCGCCAGCATCAATACCAGATTGTGGTCGCGCTGCATCTGCTCGGCGGTAATACGCAGCAGGTTCGAGCCCTGCGACTTGTCCGCCAGGTAGGCATGCGGAAAGCGGCATAGCGACGTGGTTTCGAGCGTGATCGCGGACGACATACGTTGATCCGTCTCGGTGGTATCCAGTCCGAAAACATCGCCGGGCAGGTAAAACCCGAGCACCTGCTCCTCGCCGTCTTCGGTTACCAGGTAACTTTTTACCGAGCCGCTACGAACCACGTAAAACGCGTCGGCGTCTTCGCCTTCGCGAAACACATGCTCAGCCTTGCGGCTGATACGCCTGGCCTGTTTCAGGTGATCGGTGACACCGGGACTTTCGAGCAATTGCATCCCCAGGCAACCGCCGCGCGGATCGCAAACGTGGCATTGATGGGCGATGTGACTTGTTTGAGCTATTTGCATGTCGTTCCCCTTTTAGTCAGTTAACTCCCTGAGTCAATACTGCCGCGATGCCCAGCTGCCCGCTATCGGGGTTTTCCTGATGGGCTTATAGGGGCTTTCCAGATAACATACCGGCTATATAACGACTTCAAATTCCAGATTACGTGATTCGTCGCCAACCCTTTAACCAGCTGTTTCTGATCATGGCCGTGGCTACCCTCGTGGTAAGCGCGATTTCCATCGTCAGTCTGTACCGAACCGCGATCGAGCAGCACCGCCTGAGGCTGGTGGAAATTGTAAACAGTCAAGCCCGATTGATCGAATCGATTGCGAGATTCGACAGCCAGTATAGCGTTGACGATTACCCGCAGGGTCCGCGGGCGGCAACCCTGGATCAGGTTGCCGCCGCCCACAGCCAGTTCAAGGGTTTTGGCGAAACCGGCGAATTTGTTCTGGCGCAGCGCGAAGGCGATCAAATCTCATTTATCCTTAGCAGGCGACACGAAAAATCGGAATTCCCGCAGACGATTCCCTTTGCCGGCCAATGGGCCGAGCCGATGCGGCGCGTACTGTCCGGAGAATCCGGCGTCATCACCGGCCTCGATTATCGCGGCGCAGAGGTACTGGCCGCTTACGAGCCGGTGTCGATACTCGACCTCGGACTGGTTGCCAAGATCGACACCAGCGAAATTCGCCAGCCTTTTATTCGCGCCGGCTTTATTGCCATCAGCGCGGCGCTGCTGGTGATCTTTTTCGCCAGCCGCATTTTCTTTCGCATCTCCAGGCCCATCGAGCAAGCCATCGATCAGCAGGCGGAAACCTTCCAGATCCTGGCCGAAACTTCGCGCGAAGGGATTGTGCTCGCCAATACGGACGGCATCATCCAGTTTGTCAATCCGGCCGTCGAAAAACTGTTCGGTTATCGCCATGGCGAGCTGGTCGGGCAAACCGTGAAGCGCCTGATGCCGCCGGAACATAGCCTGATGCACGACAAGTACATGAAAAACTACCTGCAAACCGGTATTCCCAGAATTATCGGCAACGGCCGTCAACTAACGGCGAAGCGCAAGGATGGCACGCGCTTTCCGATTTACCTGTCGATCGGCGACATCAATACCAGCCACGCCCGCCTGTTTGCCGGGTTAATTGTGGATATCAGCGAGCAGCAGCAGCTGCAGCGCGAAGTACTCGAAATCCCGGTCAGCGAACAGCGCCGCATCGGCCAGGAACTGCACGACGGCCTCGGCCAGCAGCTGACCGGCCTGGGTTTACTGGCGACCAGCCTGCTGAACAAGGCCAGCAAACCCGAACACGAGCTGGCGACCAAGCTGGCCAGCGGGCTGCAGGAAGCAATTTCCCAGGTGCGCGCGCTGTCCCGTGGCCTGATGCCGGTCGATATCGACGCCGAGGGGTTCATGAACTCGGTGCAAAATCTGATCGCGGACATACGCTCGCAGAGCGATATTTCCATTGTTCTGAATATCAGGGACCGGGTTAAAGTCTCCGATAACACCAGCGCCATGCATCTCTACCGCATCGTTCAGGAAGCGCTTAACAACGCAATCAAGCATGCCGACGCCAGCAGTATCGAGGTTGGCATGGCCATCGAGGGCAATCGCGGATGCCTGCTGGTTCGTGACAATGGCAAGGGACTGGATAAAGCTTCTGAAAAATCGGCCGGGCTTGGGCTTCGCATCATGCGGCACCGCTGCGGCCTGATCGACGCGGACTTGCAGATCAACACTTCGTATGTCGAGGGTACCGAGATAAAATGCTATTTTCCCATCGAAAATAGCCAATAATACAGCCCATGACTCGAATCCTGATAGTCGACGATCACCCATTGGTACGCACCGGTTTTGCTCAGTTAATCGGTGACTGTCCCGACCTCGAGGTTTGCGGCGAGGCCGGGGATATGGCCGAGGCGCTGAACCAGATCGACGCCACCAGCCCGGACCTTGCGATCATCGATTTGTCGCTCGCCGGCGGCAGCGGTCTCGACCTGATCGAGCATATCAAGTCACGCGACAAGAAAATTCTGATGCTGGTCGCGTCGATGCACGACGAAACCCTTTACGCCGAGCGCGTGCTTGCGGCCGGCGCGCGTGGATACATCAACAAGCAGGAAGCCCAGGATCGTATCATTCCGGCGATTCGACAGGTGCTCGGCGGCAAGGTTTACCTGAGCCAGCAGATGACCGAACGCCTGCTCAGGGGCATGGTCGACGCCAGCGGCGAAAAACGCGATATCGACAGTCTTTCCAATCGCGAACTGCAGGTTTTCGAACTGATCGGACAGGGCGTCACCACCAGCCAGATGGCCGGGCAGCTCAACCTGAGCACCAAGACCATCGAGACCCACCAGGCGCATATCAAGAAGAAACTGGGGCTCGGCTCGGCGCATGAACTGACCCAGCGCGCGATACGCTGGGTGATGGAACAGGAGAGCTGATTACCCCTGTTTTCGTTAGGGATATTGATCCGCGTCAATACCCGGAAACGAGCGGATTTTAAAATATATTCATTACCGACCCATAGAAGGAGAAGCTAATGAATATGCAACTGTGGAATCCATTTCAGGAGTTTGAAAACATGCTGGAGCGCTATAGTAAAAGCGGCGCCAGCAACCTCGGTAAGCAGTTAAACACCGAATTGAGTTTTGCCGACTGGGCGCCGTCGGTGGATATCGAGGAAGAAGATGACAGGTACCTGATCAAGGCTGATCTGCCCGGCGTCGACAAAAAGGATATCGATGTCAAACTGGAAAACGGCGTACTCAGTATCCGCGGCGAAAAGCAGACCGAAAGCGAGACCGGCAAGGGCACCAAACGTCACCGCACCGAGCGATTTCACGGCAGTTTCGCGCGCAGCTTCACGCTGCCTGACGCGGTCAAGGCCGACAAGGTAGACGCATCTTACAAGGACGGCGTGTTGTCGCTGACCATTCCCAAGGAAGAAGAAGCCAAACCGAAGTCGATCGATATCAAGGTCAGCTGATAGACCGCAGTCACTGGCTTCAGGGCGGCATGCCCCGGTATGCCGCCCTTTTTTACACCAGCATCTCGGCGCTGGGGATATTGCCGATGCCGTAATGGATCAGCAGCGTCAGCGTCGACGAGCGCCTGGGGTCGGGCGTGGTATTAGCCATAGCCTGTTCGGCGCCGATTGACGACCGGGTTGGGCATTGACCCAAATCAATACCCGGGTTCACAATCTCACGCATCATAAACCATATCTTCCAACCGGAGAGATGCCATGGATATCAAGAACATACTGTTACACCTGGACCATAGCAGCGGATGTCAGAATCGCCTGCAGACCGCTTTTGCGATGGCCAGCAATTACGATGCGCTGATAACCGGGCTTTTCGTGGTGCCGGATTACGTGGTGCCGTCCTATGTCGAGGCCCAGATCAGCGTCGACCTGATCACCGACGTCACCGAAAAAGCGCTGGCGCGCGCTCGCGACACGCTTTCCGAATACCAGAAAATGGCCGCAGCGGCGGGCGTTACAATGGACGCCCATGTGGTCGAGGGCCAGGTAATTCCGATACTGCGCGAGCACAGCAAGTACTCGGACCTGTTAATGCTGGGCCAGGACCAACCGGACGACCCGGATAACGCGAGTTACGGGCTCGCGGACGCGCTGCTGTTCGAAGGCGCCTGCGCCTGCATGGTGGTACCGCACAGCGGCAAGCTTGCGCTGCCGGGCAAGCGCATACTGCTGACCTGGAATGCAAGCCGTGAGTCGGCACGCGCCCTGCGCGAAGCCATGCCGATGCTGAAAACCGCGGAAACCCTGGTGGTGCTATCGTCCGAACCCGACGATGCCGACGCCACCATCGCGCGCGGACACCCGCATGCCGACGAACTCGCGCGCTTCCTCGAGTCCCACGGCATCGAATCGGTATCCAGCGGCATCAACGATCTGGATATCAGCGCCAGCGACGCAATCCTCGGCCAGGCTGCGGAAATGGACGCGGATATGATCGTAATGGGCGCTTATGGCCACGCGCGCCTGCGCGAAATCATTCTCGGTGGCGTTACCCGCGACCTGCTTAAACAATCACCGATCCCGCTGTTTCTGGCGCACTAGGCCAGGCCAAAGGATTACGCGGCAGGCCGGCGCTCGACGAGCTTGCAGGCGTCGCCACACGAGTGGCGATGCTGGCCGCCTCCCCGGTCGCCGCGTCAATAGGCGCGCTTGCGCTTCGCGCCCTGGTAGAGAATATCGGCCCAGTTGTCGTTCGCCCTGCGCCGCTCGGCCACGGCCGCCGGATCCATATCGCCTGTCGGACGCTCGAGCTCGATAAAATCGGGCTGCATGAAATCGCCGCGCATCGGCAACCAGTAATTC
>CALJQI010000041.1 GCA_937980285.1 uncultured Gammaproteobacteria bacterium
CCGCTGCCTGCTGGCCGCTCCCGAGCGGGTGAAACGAGTGTTACTGATCGGTCCGGCGCACCGGGTGTATCTGAAAGGCATGGCGATTCCATCGGTAGACCGCTTTGCCACGCCATTGGGCGACATCCGGCTGGATCGCGACGCGCTCGATCAAATCGCGCGCTTGCCGGCGGTGCAGATTTCCGACGAGGCGCACCGCGAAGAACACAGTCTCGAGGTGCAACTGCCGTTTCTGCAGACGGTGTTGCCCGAGTTCAGCCTGGTTCCGCTGGTGGTCGGCGCCGTCGACGCCGACCCGGTCGCGGCGGTGATCGATGCGCTGGCGACGGATCCGCATACGCTGGTGGTGATCAGCTCCGACCTGTCGCATTTTCTGAACTATCGAGAGGCGCAACGCATCGACGCATCGACCTGCGAGCATATCCTCGACAAGTCGACCAGCCTGAGCGGAGAAGAAGCCTGCGGCGCGCGCGCGATTAACGGCCTGATGGCGTCGAGGCAGGCGGCTTCACTCGAGGTTTCACTGCTGCAGGCATGCAATTCCGGCGATACCGCCGGTACTCCGAACCGGGTGGTCGGCTATGCCGCCTTCGCTTTGCATTGAATTAAGCGATGCCGAGCAGGCGCGCCTGCTCGATATCGCGCGTGAATCGATCGCCGATGGGCTGGCATCGGGCAGGGCTTTGCAGGTCGATCCCAGTCTGATGGAAGAAAATCTGCAGGGCAGGGCCGCCGTCTTTGTTACCCTGACCAGCTCAGGCGAGCTGCGCGGCTGCGTCGGTTCGCTGCAGGCGGTCGAGCCGCTGGCGCAGGCGGTAGCGACTTCGGCTTTCAACGCCGCGTTTCGGGATCGGCGCTTCGGACAACTGCGTGGCGAGGAACTCGACGCGATTCGTATAGAAATCTCGGTGCTGTCGGAAATGGAGCCGATCGATGCCGATAGTCGACGGGCGTTGCTGGATTCGCTGCAGCCCGGCGTCGATGGATTGTTGCTGGAAGACGGCGGATATCGCTCGACTTTCCTGCCCAAGGTGTGGGAAAAAATAACCTCCGCGGAAGAGTTCCTGCAGCAGTTATTGCTTAAGGCCGGGCTTGGCGCCGGCCACTGGTCGAACAGTTTACGCTTCCACCGCTACCACACGTTTACGTTTGCAGAAAAATAGTCGCCCGGCCCCGGTTTGAGTTGGAGCGCTGCGCCTTTTCCGTTATCATTCCAGCACCTTTTCTTCCCCGTTACGTGACCTCAAACAATATGCTATGCCTGCCCGGTAGCCCGGCATTATCCGAATTCAGACTGCAAAAACTTCGACAACAACTGGCCGCCGCGGGAACCCCGGTCGACGGGCTCGGCAGTCGTTTTATTCACCTCGTCGACAGCGCTGGCGATCTCGACGAAGACCAGCTGCAGACACTCGGTAACCTGTTGACCTATGGCCCGCTGATGGAGTCCGCCAGCGTCGACGGTCAGACTTTCTATGTCGTGCCGCGGCCCGGCACTATTTCGCCCTGGGCCAGCAAGGCCACCGATATCGCGCACAATTGCGGCCTGAGACAGATTCACCGAATCGAGCGCGGCATCGAATTTACCATCGATTGCGAGCGCGAAGTTTCGCCGGAGCTGTTATACGATCGTATGATCGAAGCCGTGTACACCCGCCTCGAAGATTGCGCCGCGCTTTTCGAAACCCATCAGCCGAGGCCGTACGTCGAGATCGATACCACCCACCAGGGGCGCGGCGCGCTGGAACGGGCCAACACGGAGCTCGGTCTTGCGCTCTCGGCCGACGAAATCGACTACCTGACCGCGGCCTACGCCGAACTCGGGCGTAACCCGGTGGACGTCGAGCTGATGATGTTTGCCCAGGCCAACTCCGAGCATTGCCGACACAAGATTTTTAACGCCAGCTGGACCATCGATGGCCGTCAGCAGGACAGTTCGCTGTTCGCCATGATCAAGAACACGCATGCCGCGCATAGCGACGGCATCCTGTCCGCCTATCACGACAATTCCGCCGTGATCGAGGGCTTTGCCGCGCGCCGGCTGACACCGGCGACCGATTCGGCGGAATACGCTTACCAGGATGCACAGCTCGATATCCTGATGAAGGTTGAAACCCATAACCACCCGACCGCGATTTCCCCCTTTCCGGGCGCGGCCACGGGTTCGGGCGGCGAGATTCGCGACGAGGGCGCCACCGGCATCGGCTCCAAGCCGAAGGCCGGACTGTGCGGATTTTCGGTGTCGAACCTGAAAATACCCGGCTTCGAGCAGCCCTGGGAACAGGATTACGGTAAACCGGGGCGAATCGCGTCGGCGCTGGAAATTATGCTCGAGGGTCCGATCGGCGCGGCCTCGTTCAACAACGAGTTCGGGCGTCCTAATACCTGCGGTTACTTCCGCACCTACGAGCAGCAGGTGGCCACGGCTGACGGCCAGGAATTGCGCGGTTACCACAAGCCGATCATGGTCGCCGGCGGCGTCGGCCTGATCCGGCGCGAGCATATCGACAAAAAAGACATTCCACCCGGCGCCAACATCGTCGTCCTCGGAGGCCCGGCGATGCTAATCGGTCTCGGTGGCGGCGCCGCCTCGTCGATGGCCAGCGGCAGCAGTAGCGAGAGTCTCGATTTTGCCTCGGTGCAACGCGGCAACCCGGAGATGCAGCGTCGCGTGCAGGAAGTCATCGATCGCTGTTTCGCGCAGGGCGAGGCCAACCCGATCCTGTCGATCCACGATGTCGGCGCCGGCGGCCTGTCCAATGCCCTGCCCGAACTGGTCAACGACGCCGAGCGCGGCGCCGAACTCGATTTGCGCAGCGTTCCCAACGACGAGCCGGGCATGTCGCCGATGGAAATCTGGTGCAACGAAAGCCAGGAACGCTACGTGCTAGCCGTTTCGGATCAACGGCTCGATGATTTCATCCAGTTGTGCGAACGCGAGCGCTGCATTTACGCGGTGCTCGGAAAGGCTACCGAAAAGCGCCAGCTGCGGGTCGATGACCCGCATTTCGACAATCGCCCGGTAGACCTGCCGCTCGACGTCCTGCTGGGCAAGCCGCCGAAGATGCACCGCGAGGTGGCGCACCAGGAGATCTCTCAGGCGGAGTTCGATCG
>CALJQI010000042.1 GCA_937980285.1 uncultured Gammaproteobacteria bacterium
AGAATCTGGGCACTGGACTTTCTGCCTACCGATTCCCCGAAATGCACTTCGGCGGCGAAATTGTCGCTGAAGGAATAGGCGGTGAACACGGTGAAAATCGGCGCCGACTCGAACTCCCCGCCGGTCACGCCAAGCACCCATTTGCGCTCGGTAAAATCATCCTGATCGAGCTCAAGAGTCTTGAATTTCTCTCCGCTCGGCAGCAGGGTTTGCCGCATCTGATCGCGGCTGGCCCAGCCGGACTTGCCATCGTCGGTAACGATCTTGAACCAGTTGGTCTTGCGCCTCAACACGCGCACCTCGATACCGCGGTCGACGACGTAGAATATCGGGTAACCCTGGCCTGGCCCGGTATGAAGTTCGATGAAAGGGTCGGCGATGGTAACCCGGTAAATGTCGGGATCGTGTACCACCTTCTCCACCGCCAACGATGGGTCCTCTTTTACCGTTTGCGCATAAACTGTATTACAGGTAGCGGCTAGCAACAGGTACAGGCTGGGCAAAAGAATCCCCTTGAATCGTTTCAAGTTTTTATTCCCGTATGATTTCAGCCACTAATTTAGTTTTGTGGCGCGTCCAGGTCAAATGGATCGTTGAAATGTTGTGCGCCGATATCGATCCATTCGCTGATCATCTTCAACTCTACCGGATCCAGCATGCCCGTGTGATCGTGGCTGGTCGCAGGTATCGACCTGCCCGCGTCGAGCTCGGTTGCGGTCATCTTTTCGATGAAAAAGCTGCTGCGCGCCCCGGCCGTGGTCATGATCGGGGCAATCGCGGCTGCGGGATCGGGGATCATGGTGCCCGTACCCGTGCCGTCATCCACTTCAAACGGCTGCAGATTGCCGCCGGCGTCGAGGAATTGCCCCCGCCGGGTGTTGAACATTTGCTGAAAAGACCTCAGAAAATCGCCCTGGTTCTGGTTGGGATCCTCGGTCAGATCGAGCTGGCCATAGGGCAGACGGGTGCCGTTGACGCTGGTGTGACAGCTGGTGCAGGTATCGTCGCCGACACCGTCGGTCGCCGCCATCGTCAGCAGCGGGGTATTGGTCGGATCGGTATTGAGCGGATTGGCCGGCGGCATCGGGGTAAAGGTATCGACGCCGCGGTCGAGGTCGAAAATAGCCTCGATATGCTCCTTGTAATTGATCGTCACGCGGCAGTTGTAGGCCCAGGGCGTACAGAAGGCGTTGGTCGGCGCCGGCAACCCGGGCCTCAGGTCGGCGTAAAGGAAATCGATATCCGCATCCGCGACCCGCGCCCCGGGATCGGTCCAGTAGTCGACCCAGTCCAGGTCAGCGCTGAGTTTGGGCTGATTGGCGACAGCAACGCTGTCGAAACGCACCTCGGCCATGGTTTGCCCCATTGTGCCGACGTAGGGGCTCGCCGGCATCGAACCTGGAACCAGGGTGTTGACGAAAGTCTGGCTGGCCGGCAGGCCGCTATTGATCGACGGCGCCTCGCCGTCGTTGCGGGCGTGAATTTCCGGCGGGTTGCCGCCATTGTTGAGATCGTGACAACCGACGCAGGTGAGCGTATCGCCGGGCTGCACCTGGAACCAGTTTTCGTGCGACGGACCGATGCGGCGGCCCTCGCCGTCGAGCACTTCGACCGCGAGCGGGACGAAGGCCGGAACCTTGACCTTGACCGAACCGTCAGGCTCGACCGGCGCGTAACCGACTATCTCGCGCATACCGCGATTACGTTGCGGTCCGAACGCCGAGTTGTCGAGATCGGGCGGGTTGACAAGCGTCGGATCGTCGGGATCGGGAATACCGACCGATTTGACGAAACGCACGAAGCGCGCCGGGCGCTCGGCGGCGGTGGCGTTCAGCGGGTCGGCGAAATCCTGCACCGTGGTGATGCCGGGCGCGGTGGTACATTGACTGAAGAAACAGCCGTTAAAGCTTTCGTCGCCCATGTCGTAAACGCTTTTTATATTGACCACGCCGACGACTTCGGATTGCCAGCCAATATCCAGTTGGCCGAGCAGCTCGCGGTCGAATATAACCGGCGGGCGCACCCGGTTTTCGACCGCAATCGCTTCGGTAATCACCCTGCCCGCTTCGGCCAGCACGATGGGTTTCTGCGTATCGACATCCATATCGTAAATCCAGATCGAGTATGCGGGAGACTTTTCCACGTAGTCGGGATCCGACAGGTAGGGACTGATACAGGGCCTGATATCGCTAGCATCGTTGATATCCACCAGCTGGCAAGTGGACTTGCTGACCAGCACCCGGTTGGATCCATCCCATAACGGGAAAGCCGTGGCGTAACGCCCGTTGGCCGAGATCGAGCCGTTGTTGACGACATTGGAGATGGTAGCGTCACGCTGCGCCGGGCCGGGCAGGCTGCTCAGCGACCACAGCGGTTTGTTGATATCGGTAAAACGATCGACACCGATGACCTCGATATCTCCGCCGTCGAAGGTGCCGTCGAACGGCCTGGTAATAACCATCAAATCGCCATTTTCCATTTCGCGAAAGTTGGTAAAGTGAATCTCGGCGCCACCGGTTCCGGTGTTGTGGCTTTGCGAGCCGTAGAGTATCTGGGTGTCGCTGCCGTCCGGGTTGGCGGTGTAGAGATTGATTTCGTCGTTGCCGCCGGCATTGTCCCAGCGACTGAACACTACTCGCCCGCCCTGGTAACGGGATAACACCTGCGGGTAGAGATCGTGACTCTGGTTGAAGGATATCTGGTGGATATCGGTGCCATCGTTTTCCATGACGTGCAGCACCAGGGCCTGCACGCCCTCGTCTTCGTCGAGCGCG
>CALJQI010000043.1 GCA_937980285.1 uncultured Gammaproteobacteria bacterium
CGACCAGCCCGGCCAATGCCGGCATGAACTTCGAACAAAAACTTGCCGCCTGGCGCCGCCTGCTCGATTACCTCGAATAGAGTCATTGCGAGCGGAGCGAAGCAATCTTTTAAAGATTGCTTCGTCGTTGCACTCCTCGCAGTGACGTTGGCTCATGAAATAGCGTGGTTGCACTCCTCGCAATGACGCCAGTGCCTGTCATTGCGAGCGAAGCGAAGCAATCTTTGGGAGATTGCTTCGTCGTTGCACTCCTCGCAATGACGTTGGCTGGTGATTTTTACTCTGACCCCAAATTATGGGGAGGTCAGGATTTCAGGAGGCGTTTGCGGATGTGCGACATCGGCGCCTGGTCGTCGTAGATGACTTTCCGATTTTGCAGGTTGACGCCGAGCGCGCTCCACAGGGCTTCGAGGTCGACGGGGTAGGGATCGGCCTTCATTTTCTGGTACAGCGGCACCAGCACGGCGACGCCGGTGGCGCGGTCTCCGGCTTCGAAGACTTTCATCGCGGTAGTGCTGGCATGCATCGACAGCCCTGCGTCGAGTACGCCGCGTAACGCGTCGCGCAGGCTTTTGCGGTTATCGGTCAATTTGCGGATTTCGATGTCGGCCAGCATGCAGAAGAGCGCGCCGCCCCAGTAGGTGCGGCCCCAGGTCGGGGTCTGGTCCAGTCCGCGATCGCCGGCCTGTGGCAGTCCCTGCGGCATACGCTCTATGAAATAGCGCCAGACCTGTTCCTCGGTCAGGTGGTCGCGTTGCGCGCGCGCGATAGACTCGACGTAGGTGGCCAGGCCTTCCAGCAGCCAGGCGTGCTCCTGCGGCACGTTGGCCATCGCCAGGTGCACCATTTCGTGCACCAGGACCCAGTCCCGGCGCAGCGCTTCGGGGTCGACATCTTCGCCGACATCGACGCGCACGAACGGCTTTTCGCCGCCGAAGGCGCGTCCGAAACGCACCTTGCCTCCGTCGACCACCATCAGCTTGACGTGTACGCTGTCGACCGGGAAGCGACCATAATAGTGATGTACGGTTTTGGCCGAGTAGAGTACCCATTCGAGCAGTATGTCTTTCTTCCGGCGCAGTACCGGGTCGCGGATTTCGATGCTGATGCGGCTGCCGTCGAGGTCGAATGCGAATTCCCTGTCGCCGATTGTTTCAATTTTTGGTTCCGCGGCGTACAGGCCGCCGGAAAATGCCAGTAGCATTACCAGTATGCGCAACACGATGACTCCCCTCTGTTTTTATGAATGCCCCGCATAGTGCGGAGATTCTCCGGTTATTCACTCTGTGACTGCTTCCCGGCCCGATGGTTCAGTCGGGCCATTGTTCGCAGTGTTTCGCCGCCAGGCCGGCGTCGTACCAGTCGGCGCGATCGCGCCAGAATATATTGTCCAGCGGATCGATCCCCGCCGGTTCGCTCAAACCGCCCGCGGGGATGATCAGTTTGCCGCTTTTGGGGCTTGTATAGGGCACCAGCGAGCCGCAATGAGTGCAAAAGCACTTGGAGATGACGTTATCCTCGTCCGGGGTGTAGCGCTTGATCAGGTCTTCGCCCGCAAGCCACTCGATGCGCTCGGGGCTGGTGAAGATATTGGCGGCATGCGCGCTGCCGGTGGATCGACGGCACTGGCTGCAGTGGCACAGGTGGAAAACGTCGAAGGGGCCGGTTACCTGGTATTGCACCCGGCCGCAGAGGCAGGCGCCTTTAATCGGGTCACTCATGATTCACTCCCTGGTTGACTGGCTGGCGATCAACCTGCCGATGACGTCGTCGAAGCGGCTTTCATGCACGTTGGCATAGGCCAGGCGAATAAACTGTTCCTGCTCCGGACCGAAGTAACTGCCTGGCAGGCAGACGATTTCATGTTGCTGTATCAGGCGTTTGACCACCTCGCGCGCGGTCTCGTCGAACGGGTGCTCGATGTAGGCGAAGTAGGCGCCGGCGCTGACCAGGCGATACTTCAGATCCGGGTGCTCGAAAGCCTCTTTGATCGCCACCGCGCGCTGCGCCAGTTCGTCCGACTTCCCGATCTTCCACTCATGCAGGTTTTGCAGGCCGTAGACTGCCGCCAGTTGACCCGCATGCGGGGCGCAGATCGCGGTGCAATCCTGGACTTTCTTCAGCTGCTCGATCAGCGGCGTGCCGGCGACGACGGCGCCGGTGCGAAAGCCGGTGAGGCTGAAAACCTTGGAAAAGCTGTACAGGTGGACAAAGGTATCGTGCCAGTCGTCGCGCGCGAATAGCCGGTGAGGTATTTTTTCGATATCGATGAAATCACGATAGGTTTCGTCGACGATTAAAGCCAGCCCGTGCTCGCGCGCGACCTCGAAAAACGACTCGATACATTCCGCGCTGTAAATCGCGCCGCTGGGATTATTCGGCGTTACCAGCAGGATCGCGCGCGTGCGATCGTTGATCAGCGCGCGCGCCTCGTCCGGATCGGGCATCGCGGTATCAGCGTTGAAGGACAGGTAGCGCGTTAACACGCCGCGCGTCGACAACCACATCTGGTGATTGAAGTAGCAGGGCAGCGGCACGATGATTTCGTCGCCCGCCTCGCACAAGGTGTCGACCACCGAGCAAAAGGCCTGGTTGCAGCCGGCGGTGATCAACACTTCGGCCTCGTTTACCGATCCCTGGTAGCGCTCGCTGATATTTGCCGCCAGCGCCTCGCGCAGCGGCGGTATGCCGCGAATGTCGGTATAGGTGGCGCCTTCGCC
>CALJQI010000044.1 GCA_937980285.1 uncultured Gammaproteobacteria bacterium
TTTACTGGCACTGGCAGGACGATTTACGCCCCTATGCGCTGGTGCAGTTCGGCACCCTGCTGGCCTTGCCGCTGATCCTGCTGATTCGTCGTCGCCCCGATTCCGGACTGCTGTGGCTTGCGATCGGCTTTTACCTGCTGGCAAAGATATTCGAAGCCTGCGACGCGCAAATTTACGCATTCACCGCGCACTGGGTTAGCGGTCACTCGCTCAAGCACCTGGCCGCGTCCATAACCCCGCTGCTGATTCTGCTGCGACTGTCGCGCGCAGACAAAGACAACCACGCTGCAACGGCCGCGATCAGTGTGGCCGTCAAACCGGAGACATCATCATGATCAGCTCAAGAAACCTGCTAATCGCATTCGCGGTAATCATTATGGTCACGCTTGCCACGCTCAAAACGTTCACTGGATTCGGCGTCAACGCAAGGCTGCAGGGATACACGGATGGCGCCAGGCACTGGTCCACGGTGAACTACTACAGCGATAACCAGGGCGGATACCAAAGCTCCGCCGCGGCCTGGACCCGGCAAGCCTTCAAGCAGACCCGTTTTTGACGCCAGATATGCAATTCGAACCGGAGATAACAACGAGCCGTAGCCTTGATCAGGCTGTCCGCGCTGCCGCCATCGATTCGAGACCAACACTGGCGAACACCAACATAACTGAATTTTATTCATCCAGAACCAGCATAAAGACATTCGATCATGTGATCGGGTCATGCGAGTAACATGAGCTGCGTTTTCATCGATAACAATAATGGAGGGAATAAAAATGGCCAGCTGGAACGTCCAAGGTACCTACGTGGAATCCTGCAACTGTGAAGCAGTCTGCCCCTGCATCTTTTTCTCGCCGCCGACCGAAGGCTCATGCACGGTAATGATCGGCTGGCATATCGACCAGGGTTCGTTCGACGATACGCTGCTCGATGGCCTCAATGCGGCGCTGCTTGCGCACTCACCGGGGCATATGAAAGACGGCGACTGGCAAGTCGCATTGTACGTCGACGAACGAGCCGACGAAGCACAAAGCCAGGCGCTGATGGGCATTTTCTCGGGACAGGCCGGCGGACATATTGCCAATCTCGGCCCGCTCATCGGCGAAGTGCTGGGGGCGCGACCGGCGGCGATTAACCTGGATGCCTCCGGCGGCGATTTTTTGCTCTCCGTCGAAGGACTCGGCAGTACCGAGGCCAGCGCGATCGAAGGCCAGGGCGGTGGGGCGGTGACGGTCGAAGGGCATCCGCTCGCGATATCGCCGGGCTATGCGGCCAGGGTGGCACGCTCCGGCAGGCTCGAACTGGAAGACCATGGCCTGTCGTTGAATATGGTCGGCAAAGCGGCTATGTCAGCACCGTTCAGCTACAGTAGCTAACCTGGTGAGCATCAGCAGCTCGACCTCATTGATGCGTCAGGAGCCGCGCGTCGGCATTACGCTGACGGCCGCCACCCTGATCGGCTGGGCCTTTCTCGTCTGGGCAGTGGTCGACATGGGTCATCCGCTTGCGCAACTGATGATGCCCATGGATCCGGCCTGGTCCATGGGTAACTTTTTCGCCGTATTTATCATGTGGGCGGCGATGATGATGGCGATGATGCTACCCGCCGCGGCACCGATGATTCTTACTTTTGTACAGCTATGCCGGCAAAAGGGCGAAGCGCAACGAGCGCTGATTTTCGTGGCGGCCTATCTCCTCATCTGGGCCGCGTTCAGCGCCAGCGCGACCTTACTGCACTGGTCGCTGCAAACCACGGGGTTAATCACGCCAATGATGGCCAGTAATTCCGTCTGGCTTACCGCAACACTGCTGGTGATAGCAGGCGTTGTTCAGTTTTCACCGCTGAAACAGGTTTGCCTGCGTCACTGCCGCACGCCTATGGGATTCCTGCTGACCGAATGGCGCAATGGCCTCGCTGGAGCCTGGCGCATGGGAACGCGACACGGGATTTTTTGCCTGGGTTGCTGTTGGGCCCTGATGGCGTTGCTGTTCGTGGCCGGGGTCATGAACCTCGCCTGGGTCGCCGCCCTGACAGCCGCGGTTATGATCGAAAAACTCCATCCCTCGGGGGTGACGATCGGCAGAATCCTGGGTGGATTGCTCATTGTTTCGGGTCTCGTGCATGTCGCCATGCTGGGAATGGATCAGGGCTGATTTTTCGATCGTGACCGAGTTGCCAGAGCGGCCGCCACGCGAACAGCCGGTTTTGCATTTCCGCTTCACCCGCATATGCCCGTATACTTGGTTTCCGCAAATCCATGTGCAACGCTGACGGGTAAAACTATGGCCGCAATACATCCGCAACTGGCTGACGACTGCATCCACCTGGGCCGATTTCGTTTATGCCACCTGCTATTGATGAACGATCGTAACTACCCCTGGTATATCCTGCTGCCGGATCGCAACGATATAACGGAAATTTACCAGCTGAACGCCGAAGATCGTCAGCGTCTGATGGATGAATCCTGCCTGCTGTCGGATTTCCTGATGCGCGAATTCGAAGGCGAAAAACTCAACGTCGCCGCGCTCGGCAACCAGGTGCCGCAATTGCATATACATCACATCGTTCGCTACGAAACCGATCCGGCCTGGCCGACCCCGGTGTGGGGCAAGCAGCCGCCGTTACCCTATACCGACGAGGCGCTCGATGAAATCAGGTCGCTGTTCGCGCTCGCCGGCCTGGACGGCTTCTCCCCCCATCTCGATGGCTAGACTGGAGCTACTCGATACCACCATCCGCGACGGCGAGTTATCGCCTGCCTTCAACCCGAGCTTCGAGCAACGCATGCGGATCGCGCAGGCCCTCGACCGCGCCGGTATCGATATCGTCGAACTGGCTTCGACCGCTGACGACGGCCAATCGCGGAGCGAGTCACGCCAGATCGCAGCCCGGTTGAAAACTGCCCGCGCCTGCTGCATCTCGCAGGTTTCCGCTGAACATATCGAGATCGCCCGCGGTGTGCTGGACGGCGCCAAGCAACCGCGCATCCACCTGTACCTCGACGCCGGACGGGTGCACGGCATGGCCAAAAGCGACGCCGACCGAATCGACGCCGTCGACACTGTCTCACAGGCGATAACCATGGCGCGAAATTATATCCCCGAGGTTCAGTTCAGCCCGCAGGACGCCACCCGTTGCGAACAGGATTCACTGTTTGCGCTGATTGCCGCCGCCATTGCCGCGGGGGCGCAGGTGATCAACATTTCGGATACTACCGGAACAGCGACGCCGGCGTTGATCGCGAACTTGCTGAACCGTGTGCGCGAAGCTGTCCCCGAGATCGAACAAACCACGCTGTCGCTGCATGCGCATAATCACCTGCGGCGAGCCACCGACAATGTCTTCAGCGCCATCGATTTCGGCGTTCGACAAATCGAGGGCACAATCAACGGCGTCGGACCGGCGGGCGGCAACACCAACCTGAACGAGGTCGTGTACCGGATCGGCACAGATCCACGCGCGAAAAGCCTGCGGCTGAAGACCAGCCTCGACCTGCTGCAGGCAGTTGCTCAGGAATCCTGCTTTGCGGCGTAAACCCCTTGCCCGGATAGCCGACTGCAGTCGCGGAATCAGGGAGAGCGGGCTCGCCATCGCGTATATTTCGGGATGAATCAGACGACCAGCGTCGGTTCGGCGCCCGCCGAACCAACAGATGGCTTCTGTGATAGGATTGAGCCTTGTTTTCGTGAGGCCCTGGCGCCAGGGGACAGATCATGACAGCAATCAACAGGCTCGGTGGCAAAGCGCTGGTCGTCGGCGATAACGGCGGCGCGGTAATCAAGATCGGCGCGGTCAATCACCCCTACTCCGGGGTCAACACCTACCTCGCCGCGAGCCAGGGAAACGAAGGGCTGGCAGAGGCCCTGTTCGAGGACGTACGCGAGTACGGCACCCGGGTTTGCACCATCCGCTCGGGGTGGGTCAACACTCCGCTGGTAAGCGCGGAAAAGGGAATCGATCCCGCGCTAATGATTCAGCCCGAAGATATATCGCAAACGGTTTTGTTTGTACTGTCGATGGCCGAAACCGCCTGCCCGACCGAAATCACGATACTGCCGCAGAGGTCTCCCTATGTCTGATTCCAGCTTCCCCGATCGCAACCGGCTCGACATGACTCCGCCGGCGCAGTTACAGGCCATCGAAACCGCGACCCGAACGCTCGGCTTCGGCATGGCCTCGGTGCCGCAGACCGGCGCCTTGTTGCGCAGCCTGGCGGCCGCCAAACCCGCCTGCCGTATTCTCGAGCTCGGCACCGGCACCGGCATCGCCACCTGCTGGTTACTGGACGGCCTAGACGACGACGGCCGACTGGTGACGGTCGAGATCGACCCGGTGGTTCAGCAAGTGGCGAAAATCGACCTCGGTTACGATGCGCGCATCAGTTTTGTCGAGCAGGACGCGGTTTCATTCATGCAGCATGCGCCCAGGTCGGCCTTCGACCTGATCTTCGCCGACGCCCTGCCCGGCAAATTCAGCGAACTCGACGACGCCCTTTCCCTGCTGGCCAACGGAGGCGTCTATATCGTCGACGATCTGCTGCCGCAGGATAGCTGGCCCGACGGCCATGCGGAAAAAGTGCCTGTCTTTATCGACAACATGATGGCGCGCGGAGACCTGGTGGTCGAGTACTGGGAATGGTCCAGCGGCATCCTGCTGGCGCGCAAGTCCGGCGGCTAGAAAGTTTTCTGGTTGGGCAGGCGGCCTACCGCGACAACAAAAGCCGCGCTGCGATGGAATTCTCGATCGCTGACCGTGATCGTTTCAAAACCAGGGGGCCATTCAGCGGCCAGGCCAACCCCAAACTCGATACCCGCTGGTTCGTTGCCGACATGACGCTGAAGTTTGAGCCGCGGACAAAATCACCCCATCCTGGCAACTCTCTCAAAGTGCTGCTCGTCCAGCGCAAAGTGCCGCCGATCGAAACCGTC
>CALJQI010000045.1 GCA_937980285.1 uncultured Gammaproteobacteria bacterium
TTGATTTTTAGATTATTAATAACCGTCCGCATTAAGGAATCTCTGCAAAACTCGTCATTGCGATACCCGCAGGGCATAAATACCCTCATGGCATAAAGGAGCGCAGCGACGAAGCAATCTTTAAGTATTTCAAATTCAACATAAAGATTGCTTCGCTTCAGCCAATGCGTTCGCTTCGCTCACGGGCTGGGCCCCGCTCGCAATGACTCTGGATTTCGAGTTTTGCAGAGATTCCTTAATATCATCCATTAATTCAGGTCTCGGAACAGTCAACATAACTCAGGGAAGCCGCGGCAGCGTTGATTTTCATCAACCCCGAAGCACAATTCACGATTACGGCGTGCGTCTCGATGCGCTCGACCGTTCGATCGGGGAATAAAGCCCGGATACAGCCGCGGATCATCAATATGTCCGCCAGGGCTCGACTGGCCTCGATTTATGCCGAAATCACCGGCATTTCCCGAGCCGCGCGGCGCGTTAACAGCTCGCAGCCGTCTTCGGTGATGACCAGGTTCTCCTCGTGCACGATCATCTTGCCGGGCAGATATTCCATCCCGGGCTCGACGGTCATCACCATCCCCGGCCGCAAAACGGTGGTTTCTCCCGGCATGTTCGACGGCGGTTCGGTCAGGTGCATGCCGAGGCCGTGCCCGGAACGGCCGACGTTGTTACCGGAGACCGCGCCGGCCGCTTCCAGCACCCTGTTTTGCGCCGCCCACAGGTCCTCGGCGGTAATCCCTGGCCGCGCCGCGTCAATGCCCGCCTGGGTGGCGTTCCACACCGCCTCGTGCGCGCGCCTGGCGGCATCGTCGATGTGGCCGAAGGCGAAGTTGCGGTCGAAATCGCAAAAGTAGGCGTCGAACTGCAGGCCGGTATCGATGAACATGATTTGACCGTCGGTCTGCGCGGTTTCCTGCGGGCCGACGATCACTTGCGAGTAACCGCCCTGTCCGGAGCACACCGAAACGAAGGGCGCATTGTCGGCGCCGCACTCGAAGGCGGTTTTGCGGAAATCGCGCGCCATCTCGACCTCGGTATCGCCGTAGTTGATGCGCCCGAGAAACAGGTCGAAGGTGTCGCTGCCGATGCGGCAGGCCTCGCGCACCTTGTTGATTTCCCGCTCCGATTTCACCATGCGCAGGCCCCAGATCAGCGGCGAGGCGTCGACAAACTCGATGCCGTCGACCTGCCTGCGCAGACGATCGAAATCGACGATCGGCATGCGGATGATGGATTCGCGGCCCATTTCCCAGCCGACGCGGCCGAAGCGGCGCGGCAACCCGCTGAGTATGCCGTCGAGCAGGCTGACGCCATCGTCCTCGGGGCAGGGCGCGGGCCAGGTGCGGATATCGCTGACCCAGGTGGTTTCCATGCCGGGGCCACCAATCGACGGCACCGCCGCGATCGGCGCCCCCTCGCGCGGCACTACCAGGAAAAAGGGTCGCGTCGGGCTCTCCCAGAATTGCGAGTTAAAGCCCGAAAAGTAACGAAAGTTCTGCGGCATCGACAGAACGATGGCGTCCATCTGGCCGGCCAGCATGGCCGCCTGCGCTTTGTCGACACGCGTTTCGAATTCTTCAACGGGGAAGCCGCGTGGCGGCGTATCTGTCGGCATGATTCAACCTTCTTTGGCCTGAAACTGTTCTATTCGAGTGGATGCTGGCGTGCTCATCCGGCTCAAACCGGTGAAACGGGTAATCGCTCTCAATCTTATGAGGAAAGCCGCCTTGCGAAAAGCGGAAAATCATTCTTTACATCCTGCCCGCAGCGGATGCAATCCCGGTCGACGGCGGTTTAATGCGCGGGATCAGGACAACATGCGCTCGCTATGCGGATCGTAAAACGGCTTCAGGCTGACTCGCGCGGCGATTTCACTGCCTTCCACCAGCACCGAATAGCTACCGTTTTCGATCGACTTTTTATCGGTTTCGCCGTCTTCCAGGCCGAGCAGGCATAGCCCGACCGCCGAACCAACCGCGCGCCCGAACGCGCCCGCGGTGACGTACCCCACTACCCTGCCATCGCGCAGCACCGGTTCGTTGTGGTGCAAAAGCGGCGCCGGATCGTCCAGTTTGATTGAACACAGGAACGGGCCCTTGTTTTCGGCCTTGCGCTCGAGATAGGCGTCCTGGCCGATAAACGCAATCGACTTGCTGGTCTTGCAGACGAACTCGAGACCCAGCTGGTGGGGCGCCTCGGTGTAGGCCATGTCGTGGCCCCAATGCAAAAATCCCTTTTCCAGGCGCAGGGCATTCAACGCCTCGCCGCCGATTAGCCGCAGGCCGTAATCCTGACCGGCTTCGATCAAAACATCGAACACATGCTCGGCGAAATCGGGCGTGACGAAAATCTCCCAGCCCAGTTCGCCGGAGTAGGACAGGCGCTGCGCGCCGACGCGGGCATGGCCGATGTAAAATTCCTGGCGGCTGTTGAACGGAAAAGCCCGGTTCGACAGGTCTACATCGCCGACCGCGGCCAGCAGGTCGCGGCTTTTCGGCCCCATGATGGCCAGCACGCCGTAGCCGGAGGTCACGTCGCGCAGGCGAACATCTTCGCCGGGCAGGAGTTGATCGCGCAGATGCAAATAGTCGCGCCGGGTGTGCGAAATCGAGCTCATCACCATGAAGGCGTCATCGGCATGACGGGCGACGGTGACGTCGCTTTCGATGCCGCCGCGTTCGTTCAGCATCAGCGTGTAGGCGACACGCCCGTTAGCCAGCGCGATGTCGTTGCTGCATACCCGCTGCAGGAAAGCCTCCGCGTCCCTGCCCTCGACCATCAGTTTCCCGAGCATGGAATAGTCGATCATGGCGACGTCTTCGCGCGCCGCCCGTTGCTCCTCCAGCGCGTAGTCGAACCAGTTTTGCCGGCCGAAGCTGTACTCGTATTTCGGCTCCACGCCCGGCGGCGCAAACCAGCCGGGGCGTTCCCAGCCCTGCACCTCGGTATAACAGGCGCCGCGTTGCTCGAGCGCTTGGTAGAACGGCGTGCGCCGCAGCCTGCGCGCGGTCGTACGCTGGTAGTTGGGCCAGTGCATCGCATAGGTCAGCGTCAGGGTCTCGGGAGCGCGCGCCTGCAGGTAAAGATCGCGCGCCTGAAACTCCTCGCAGCGCCGCGGATCCATTTCGCTCAGGTCAAGCGGCGGATGCCCGTCGATGATCCATTGCGCCAGCGCCCGGCCGGCGCCCGGCCCTGACTGAATGCCGGTGGAATTGACCCCGCCGAGCAGGAAGTAACCCTTGATGTCGGGCGCCTCCCCCAGCGTAAAGCGGCCGTCGTGGGAGTAACTCTCCGGGCCGTTGAAAAAGGTACGAATTCCCGTTTCCTGCAACACCGGTACCCGCTTCATCGCCAGTTCGATGACGTCCATGACGTCATCCTCGACGAACTCGAGCGAATCGAAACAGAAATCCTGCGCAATGCCCTGCATGCCCCAGGCTTTGGCGTGGTTATGCGCGAAACCGAATAGCAGCTTGCCCGCGTCTTCCTTGAAATAGGTGCCGTCGCAATAAGAGCGCAGCACCGGCAGATCCGACGGCAGGCCCTCGATCGACTCGGTCACCAGGTAGTAGTGCTCGCAGGCGTGGAACGG
>CALJQI010000046.1 GCA_937980285.1 uncultured Gammaproteobacteria bacterium
GAGCGAAGCGACGAAGCAATCTTTAAGTGTTTGAAGTTTAATATAAAGATTGCTTCGCTTCAGCCAATGCGTTCGCTTCGCTCACGGGCTGGGCCCCGCTCGCAATGACTCCGGAAATCGAGTTATGCAGAGATTCCTTAACTATTAAACATCGAGAAAATAACCGGCAAAGCGTCATTCCGGAAGCGCCATAGGCGCTACCGATTCGTCGGACCGCCGGAATCCATTACTCAGCATGCCGGGAAACCTGCCCGGGAAATCCGGCGGGCTTCCCGGGCACGACTGAGCAGAATTGAAATGGATACCGGCTCGGGGGCCGGTATGACGTAGTCATTAAGATGAATGCCGGCTCGGGGGCCGGTAGGACGTAGTCATTAAGATGAAGGATTTAACTAAGTGCCATTGTAAATTGTCCCCGGGTTATTCATGCTTTCGGGACTGAGCCTCAAGGCGCGGGCCAGCCTGGCCTGCGCCTATAGCGGCGTCGCCTGGGGTCTGTTCTGGATTCCGCTGCGCGGCATCGACCGCGCCGGAGTCACCGATGCCTGGGCCACGGTGTTGTTCTACGCTATCCCGCTGCTGCTTTTTACACCGTGGATTTTCGTTAACTGGCGTCGTATAGCGCGCTGCGGCTGGTCGCTGCATTTCATCGGTATCGCTACCGGCGCTTCGCTGGCGGCATATTCCAACGCGATGCTTTACACCGAGGTCGTACGCGGACTGGTGCTTTACTACACCACGCCGGTGTGGTCGCTGCTGCTGGCGCGAATCGTTCTCGGTGAAAGCATTACGCCCGCGCGGGTGCTGGCGATCGTCTTCGGTCTCGCCGGCATGCTGGTCATGTTCGGCGTCGACCTGGGTTACCCGTGGCCCAAAAACATCGGCGACTGGATGGCGCTGATCGGCGCCGGCGGCTGGGCGGTGGCGGCGGTTTTGCTGCGCAAGGACGACGGCAGCCGCAGTATGGAGATTTGCTCGGTTTACTTTTTCTACGGCGTAGTCGCCGCGATCCTGCTGGCGCTTTCCCCGATGGCGGGAGATCTCGAATTCCCCGAGTGGTCGGTCATCGTCGAGGTGCTGCCCTGGGCGCTGCCGATCGCCGTCATCGTCATCCCGGGCGCTTACGCCGCTTTCTGGGGCGCGCCGCATCTGAATCCCGGGGTGGTCGGTTTGCTGATGATGACCGAACTCAGCGTCGGCGGCATCACCGCCGCGATCTGGGCCAACGAGCCCTTCGGCGCGCGCGAACTGACCGGCATTGCGCTGATCTCGCTGGCCGGGCTGATCGAGTTTCTGTACGCGCCGATTCGACGCGCGCTGTGGCGCGATGGCTGAGGGATACGCGCGTATCGATTCCAGAATAATGTGTCGCTTTCGAGATACTTTCCGAATGTTTCAACCCATATGATACCTCGACTTGGTACCCTGCCGATGCCCGTCACCAACGGGTTTGAAATGGCATGGAGGTAAACATGCGCGCAGACGCATATAACCGTTGATTCGATTCTGCGGAGACAAAAATGGCAAAAAGCGATATTCAAATTGCTCGTGAAGCAACCCTGAAACCGATTACCGAAATCGCGCAAAAGCTCGATATTTCTACGGCCGATTTCAAGCCTTTCGGGCACGACAAGGCGAAACTGACATCCGAATTCATCAACTCGCTCAAGGATCGCCCCGACGGCAAGCTGATCCTGGTAACCGCGATTTCGCCGACGCCGGCGGGCGAGGGCAAGACCACCACCACGGTCGGTCTCGGCGACGGCCTCAACAGCATCGGCAAGAATGCGGTCATGTGCCTGCGCGAGCCGAGTCTCGGGCCCTGCTTCGGCATGAAGGGCGGCGCCGCCGGCGGCGGATATGCCCAGGTAGTGCCGATGGAAGACATTAACCTGCATTTCACCGGCGATTTCCACGCCATCGGCGCCGCGCACAACCTGCTGTCGGCGCTGGTCGACAACCACGTGCAGTGGGAAAACAAGTCGGGCCTCGATGCGCGCCGCATTACCTGGAAGCGGGTGATGGACATGAACGACCGCACCCTGCGCGACATCACCATCGGCCTCGGCGGACCCGGCAACGGTACCCCGCGCGAGAGCGGATTCGATATCACCGTGGCCTCCGAAATCATGGCCATCTTCTGCCTGGCTACCGATCTCGACGATCTCGGCCGCCGCATCGGCAACATCGTCGTCGGTTACACGCGCGATATGAAGCCGGTGCACGCGCGCGACGTCAACGCGCCGGGCGCGATGACGGTATTGCTCAAGGATGCCTTCATGCCCAACCTGGTGCAGACACTGGAAAACAATCCTGCTTTTATCCACGGCGGGCCTTTCGCCAATATCGCGCATGGCTGTAACTCGGTCATCGCCACCAAAACCGCGCTCAAGCTGGCCGACTACGTGGTCACCGAAGCCGGTTTCGGCGCCGACCTGGGCGCCGAGAAATTCTTCGATATCAAGTGCCGCAAGGCTGGCCTGTCACCGGACGCGGTGGTGCTGGTGGCGACCGCGCGCGCGCTCAAGATGCACGGCGGGGTGCCCAGGGACCAGCTCGGCGGCGAAAACGTCGAGGCGATCAGAAAGGGTTGCGAAAACCTCGGCCGGCACATTCGCAACCTCAAGCAATACGGCGTTCCGGTTACGGTCGCGATCAACTGCTTTTCGGCCGATACCG
>CALJQI010000047.1 GCA_937980285.1 uncultured Gammaproteobacteria bacterium
CACGATCGCATCATCGTCGGCATGCTTTAGATGAAAGCGCTGGTAGTCGCCCACTTCGCGTTCGCAAATCTGGCAATCGTGCGCCCAGATCATGACGACAACCCATTTCCCTGGCTGGCGGTAATCATCGATGGTTTCGAAGCTGCCGGATTTCAGGTTTTGAAATAACGGCGAAGACGCGTTGACCACGGTCACCGCGGAACACAGTAGCAGCGTCGCTAAAATCGATTTCAGGAATAAACCTGCTCGAGCAGGGAGAACGACCATCAAGACCTCCGAAATCCAAATCGAACTGGTCGATAAACAACTGCCGGCAAGCGAATTAACGCTGTGCCGGCAGTTGGACTCCTACTATCGATCCGGGTTCAATCAGGGTTTGATATACGAATACCCCATGGCCTGCAGTTTGGCAACCTCGGCGACACCGCTGGGCACGATATCGTCCTTGGCGACGTCGTACAGGTCAGTCTCGACATCCACCTTGCGGCCCCTGACCGTGTTGGCGCAAACGTGGAAAGAAACCCCCTGCCCCTTCAGATCGGTTACCTTGGCCGTCATCTTATCGTCGGCGTTCGCGTGCTTGAACTTCTTTAGCTTGTCCAACGAATCTGGTTCGAGCAACAGGGCCAGTCCGTTACCGTGCAACACGACCTTGAGATCGAGATTCTCGGCGCCGACAGCGTTGATGTGGTTCTGGATGTTACGTAGAGCCCCAGCCTGTTGCTTCGGGTTATCGTAATTGATGTGGTAAACCACTTTCTGCTTGCCGTAACCCTCGGCCAGTGCCTGGCCCCCGAGTAGAAAGCCCGAGATGATTACCACGGTTAGTAACAGTTTCGAAATTGATTTCATAGTTTCCCTCCACAGGTATTTTCACCGTCGAACTATATGCCAAGCGGGCTTGCAATATAATTAGGGAATTCCCTAACCCCGACCGAGTCGGTCCTTTAAAATCAGGCAGATTTTAACCAGTTCGGACAGCGAACTGGCGGCGGTTTTTTCCATTACCCGGGCGCGATGCGCCTCGACCGTTTTTTCCGAAATACCGAGCTCGGCGGCTACCGCCTTATTGGTGAGGCCGTCGACCACGAGGCACATGACTTCACGTTCACGCTCGGTCAGGTTTTCGATTGCATGCGCCGCGAGGCTTTTCTCGTGCTCGCTGCGGTCGATTTCGCGCCCGAGCGCGAGCGCCTCCTTGACGCAGGCCAGCAACTCGTCGTCGGAATAGGGTTTTTGCAGAAAATCGAATGCGCCCTGCTTCATCGCCCTGATCGCTACCGGCACGTCGGCGTGCCCGGTCAGGACGATGACCGGCATGCGGTTATTTCTCGCATTTAATTCGTCCTGCAGCTGCAGCCCACTCATGCCCGGCATGCGGATATCGACCGTGATACAACCGACCCAGTGGCCCGACCAGCGCGCCAGAAAGTCCTCTGCCGAGTCAAATGCCTCGCTCTGGATACCCTCGGTGTCGAGCAGCCAGCACAGAGATTCCCGTGCCGACAAATCGTCATCGACGACGTACACTATTTGAAACGGATGGTCGCTAGCGGGCTGGCTGGTCATTTTATCGGCAAGGTGAAGCGGATCGTCGGCAACTGCTCCTGGTTCAGCAGGTACTCGATTGTGCCACCATGGGATTCGACGATCGAGCGACTGATCGACAGGCCCATGCCCATGCCCTCCGACTTGGTCGTGAAAAACGGATCGAACAGACGCTCGGCTACCTCCGCCGAAAGCCGAGGGCCGGTATCGCTGATGGCGACGGCAACATAACGCGAATCGAGTTGACTCACGTCGACGATAATCTTCTTCCCCGCCGAGCCGCTGTTGGTGCCCTGCAGCGCATCGATAGCATTCAACAGCAGGTTGACCACCACCTGTTCGATCTGGATTCGGTCTGCATGAATCCTGTGCACGTTAGGCGCAAAGCTGACTTCGACCGCGATCTGCTGCTGCCTCAATTTCGAACGCAACAGCTCGAGCGCCGGATCGATGCAATCGCGAATGGCAATATCTCTCTGCCTCAATTCTTCGCGCTTGATGAACTGGCGCAGGCCCTTGATGATATCGGCGGCGCGCCGCGCATCGTTACCGGCCTTGACGATGGCATCGCGCAGCGCCTCGCGGTCGCCATCGTTCTTTTGCAGCAGGCGCAGGCAGCCCGAGGTGTAATTCAGGATCGCGGTCAGCGGCTGGTTTAGCTCGTGCGCGATGCCGGCAGCCATCTCGCCCATGCTGTTGACCCGCGCAATGTGCGCGAGCTGGGTCTGGTGCTCCTGCTCACGCCGGTTAATCTCAGCCCTGACGATCAGGAACAGCAGCGCCAGCAACGCCGAAACCAGGGTCAGGCTGAACAAGATCCAGCCCTTGTATTCGCGCCAGATGGCGGCCAGACCCGGTCTACTCAGGTTAGCGTAGGGACCAATTTCGAGTTCGCGAAAGAGATCGTGCACCGGGCCGTAGTCGAGCGGAATCGTCCAACCGGCGACAAACGTCTGTCGCGCCGGCTCGCTTTCGGGTTCCATTTCGAGCAGCGCGACGGCAACTCGCTGCGCCAGTTTTTCCGGGGTCGTTCGCGCCTTGGCGAAGGGCCACTCGGGATACAGGCGTGTGCTGTGCAGAAACGGAAACGTTTCGCTGTCGCGCGCACCCAGCACCTTGACCTGGCCGATATCAATCATGCCGTCGGCGGCCATGCGCTCGAGCGTGCCGCTGCGCACCGTGCCGACGTCGATCCTGCCCTCGATCACCGAGTGCACGATATCGTCCTGCGGAAAACCGATGAAACGCAGGCGGCTGAGGTCGGAAAACGGATCGATACCGGTATCAATCAGTTCCCGCCAGGCCATCTGAAAGCCGCCGAAGGCGTTCTTGCTGACCGCCATCATCGAGTTTCCGGCGATATCCTCGAGCCGGTTCAGGTCCTTTTGCCCGGCGCGAGTGAATATGACGGCGCCGAACTGGGTGAATTCCCGGCCCAGGTGGCGCACCTTAAGCGTCGCCAGGCGCGAGATACCGTAGGCATTCTCCAGTACGACGTAATTGCCGGTGTTGGTCAGGATAAAGTCGAGCCGATCGTTCGCGACCTCGGTTGACATGCCGTCGAGGCTTAGCGGAACGATCTCGAAGCGATAACCGTCGACGCGTTCACCGAGATACCGCGCGGTCGGCGACCAGCGCTCGATGGCGTCGTCTTCACCGCGAAATGCAAGCACCCCGATCTTCAGCTCGACCGGATCTTCGCCGGCATTAGCGAAAGCGTTTACCAACAGCCAGGCGATCGCGAAACCCGCGCACAATAGCCGCCCCAGGCCAGAATTCCCCGGTGCCCGTCTGCGCCCGGCCCAACCGCTATCGGCACAGCGCTGCCGCAGCGCGACCCTAGTCGGATTCCGGATAAGCTTCCTCGTCCGCATACGGAAACCACCAGAAGTCCTGGGTGCCGCAATTCGGATCGAGCCAGACGAACTTGGTCTTGCGGAAAGTCTCCAGACCCTCGGGGCCGAGCTGACGCCCCATGCCGCTCATCTTGGTGCCGCCAAAGGGCCCGGCATCGTTGTCCAGCAGCGGTGCGTTAACCCAGACCATGCCGCCATCGAGCTCCTCCGAGGCACGGATACTCTCGCGCATATCCATGGTGTAGAGGCAGGCGCCGAGCCCGTAGTTCGAATTATTGGCATACTCGAGCGCCTGGTCGAAGCTTTCAACCTTGCAGATCGGGGCTACCGGCCCGAAGCTTTCGTTATTGAAGATGTCCATCTCTGGATTGCAATCGGTGAGGATCGTCGGCTCGACGAACCAGCCCTTGTCGAGCCCGTCCGGGCGCCCACCGCCAAGCTGCACTTTGGCACCCTGCTCCTGCGCGTGTGCCAGCACGCCTTCGTAGCGGCTGCGCTCCTTTTCCGCGACCATCGGGCCCATCTCGACCTTGTCCAGGCCATTGCCGATCCGGATCTTCTTCGCCTCCTCGGTCATTTTTTCGACGAACTCGTCGTGTACGTCCTGGTGCACGAAGAAACGCTCGGCGGAGACGCAGATCTGGCCGCAGTTCATGTAGGCGGAAAACGCCGCGCCGCGCGCGACCACGTCGAGCGGCGCCGACGGCATGACGATGAACGGGTCGTTACCCGAGGTTTCGATCAAAGTCGGCTTCATCATCTCACCGCACTTGGCGGCAATCGCCTTGCCGGTCGGTACGCTGCCGGTAAAAGCGATCATATTGGTGCGCGGATGTTCCACCAGCTGACGTCCGGCATCGCCGGCGCCGGTCAACACCTGGAACAGGCCGGGCGGCAAGTGCCGGTTAAAGGGCTCGGCGAACATCAGCGTGGTAATCGAGGTGTACTCGGACGGCTTTGCAATAACCGCGTTGCCGCAGGCAAGCGCCGCGGCGCCTTCCCAGGCGAGCAGCGTCATCGGGTAATTAAACGGCTGAATCGAAACCACCACGCCCAGCGGCAGCTTCAGAGTGTAGTTCAGATGCCCTTCCACCGCCGGGCCCATGACGCGGCCAATGTCGGTGCGGCCGGTTTCGGCATAGTAACGAATCGCCGACACCGACCAGTCGACCTCGTCGGCGGACTCCTTGTAGGGCTTGCCCATTTCACGCGTCAGCGCCTCTGCCAATTGCGGCTTCATCGCCAACAGGTCGTTGGCGACCTCGTGCATGATCTCGGAGCGCTCCAGCGCGCTCATGCGCCACCACTTCTTCGACGCCGCGTGAGCGATGTCGACCGCGACATCGACCTCGGCGGCAGTGGTCTCGGCAATCTCGGCGATCACGTTTTCGGTGGCGGGATCGATAACATCCCTGCTTTCGGTCGCCTCGCTGCGGCGGAACTCGCCATCCAGCAAAATAGTATGACTCTTATGGTCAAATTCGGTTAAAACGCCCACGTTCGCCTCCCGGTGAATTACTTAGCAGGCATAAGATACATGTTTCTCGCAGAGATTGGCAAACCGCCAATAAAAAGGGCCGCGGGATATTTTCCGAAAAAATATCCCGCGGCCCTTTTTCGAATTTAAAGATTGGCAAACTGGCGCAGCAGGGTGCTGAAAAGATTGCCGCGTGACTCCTGCTTGTTAGCGCCGCGACGTATTGTGTCAATTTCGCCTGCGTCGTGTCGCGATGGATGGATCAACGGGTCGCTGATAATGCTTTCTACACCCCGGGCGAACAAAAGGGCGGGATTTTCGATGCTGACTCTGTGATTTCTGATTTTTCTCATTTCGACTGCCTCGTTGCGGTTTGTGGTTTCGACGATTGCCATTCTCGTCAGCCATCGTTAATTCCCTTGCCGAATCGCGTTAAATCGCCCAAAATAAACATTAAAAAATCATTAAACTTTATAAGTATTTGATAAGTATATATTTTTAGTTAAGAAGTATTTAGAAAATTCGCTTCCGGGGAAGCCAAATGTCGAAGTTGCAGCTCATATTGCTGGGCCGGTTCGAATGTTTGCTGTCATCAGGCACGCGAATTTCACTGCCGATGCGCAAGGCCGAGGTGCTGCTGGCCTACCTCGCGCTGACCCCCGGACTGCGCCACCCGCGTGAACGCCTGATCAACCTGCTGTGGAGCGACCGCGGCGAAGAACAGGCGCGCAACTCGCTGCGCCAGTGCCTG
>CALJQI010000048.1 GCA_937980285.1 uncultured Gammaproteobacteria bacterium
AAGGGTCAGTTGATTGTGCCGCTGGTCAGCGCGGCATTGTTTATTCCCGGGGTATACCTGCTGATTCGCAGTTTTACCGACGATTAAGCGGCGGCTTGCAGCGCGATTCGGCCGCTAGGAGCTGCACTGCTCGCGGGTGAAATTTTTGTTCAATCGCTTGCCGCGCTTGTATCCCTTCCAGTAGGCGTTTTTGACGTCGTCGCGGTACTCCTGCGGAATCGACTCGAGATACTCGTTGTAATCACGGTTGAAAACTTTTTCGTCCTGGCAAAACTTGCGCCGATAGGCCAGCTGGCCGGTCAGTTCGGCAATTCTCAAGTGACGAAACTTCGGATCCTCCGGCGGCAGTTCCTCCACTTCCTCTTCCACCGGTTCGGCTTTCGCCGCGGCCTTGCTCTCATCCTCGATGACGTTTGCGGCGGCGGCGGTCTCGGTGCGATTTCTCGAACGCGTCAGGCGCTGGCATTCGTCCTCCGACAGCAGCGGCGTATCTTTCTTGCTTCTGTCGAAACCCTCCTGAAATGCGTCACGCATGGGGTTGCGGCTCTCTTCGGGCATTTGCTGCACGCGCTGGGTAAACTCGGCGAGCACGCTGGCTTCGCCACACTGCAATCGCGAATAGCTCAGAGTGCCCAGGGTTCGAGACAGATTTACGATGGTAGCGGAAGCGGTTTCCAGCGTGGCGGGATCGATTTCCGCGCCATCTTGCGGTAGCTGCTGGTTGAGCTCGGCGATGGCCTTGTCGATGATCTCCATGATCGAATTCAACCCCTGGTCGAGCATTTCGGCACGGCCGCTGAAAGACAGTGCAAAAAGGAGAAAAAACGCTAGCAGTAATTTTAGAGATTTCATTACGTTACCGTATTCTGCTGATAGACAGGATTAAATCATGGATCTGACACATCATCCACTATAGTTATAGCCGCTATTTTGCGCTGCATCACAAATTCAACGATAATGCGGCGTCTTTTTTGTTCGGCAGCATTCCTTTGAAACATCCACGCGCCTGTTACTGGCATCCGGTGAGCGAGTTCTCTCTGCCCGGGTTAACCCGGGCATGAGCCAGCCGTCACCCAGAGTCGGTTTCGTCAGTCTCGGTTGCCCCAAGGCCACCGTCGACTCGGAACACATCGTTACCCAGCTGCGCGCCGAGGGTTACCAGGTCGTAGCCGATTACGACAGCGCCGACATGGTTATCATCAATACCTGCGGCTTCATCGACGCCGCGGTCGAGGAGTCGCTCGAAACCATCGACGCGGCGCTGCATCAAAATGGGCGCGTCATCGTCACCGGCTGCCTCGGTACGCGGGCACAGATGATCAACTCCCGCTTTCCGTCGCTGCTGGCGGTAACCGGACCGCAGGCGCGCGACCAGGTCATGCAGGCGGTTCACCGGCATTTACCGGCGCCGCACGATCCGTTTCTGGACCTGGTGCCAAAGCAGGGGGTGCGGTTAACGCCAAGGCACTATGCCTACCTGAAGATTTCCGAGGGCTGTAATCACCGCTGCAGCTTTTGTATTATTCCATCACTTCGCGGTGACCTGGTTAGCCGACCGATCGACGAGGTGATGGCCGAGGCGCAAACACTGGCTGATGCCGGAATTCGCGAAATCCTGGTAATTTCCCAGGATACCAGCGCTTACGGGGTGGATCGCAGGTACGAGACCCGATTCTGGCAGGGTCAGCCGCTGCAGACCCGGTTTGTCGACCTGGCGCGAGCGCTCGGCCAGTTCGGATTGTGGGTACGGCTGCATTACGTCTACCCCTATCCGCACGTGGACGAGGTAATTCCGCTGATGGCCGATGGCGCCATTCTGCCTTACCTCGATATTCCATTTCAGCATGCCAGCCAGAAGATTCTCAAGGCGATGCGCCGGCCCGGCAACCGCGAGCGTGTGCTGGAGCGCATCGCCAACTGGCGGCAAATATGCCCCGAACTGATTATTCGCAGTACTTTTATCGTTGGATTTCCGGGTGAAACCGATGCCGACTTCGAGGAATTGCTGGATTTTCTCGAAATCGCGCAACTCGACCGCGTCGGCTGTTTTACCTATTCCGCGGTCGAAGGCGCGGCCGCGAATTCACTGGCCAATGCGGTGGACGAGTCGATCAAGCAGGAGCGCTATCACCGCTTCATGCAAAAACAGCAGGCTATCAGCAGCGCTAAACTGAGCCAGCGCATCGGTCAGCAATTGACCGTACTGGTCGAGTCCGCCTCCGAACAGGGCTACGTCGCGCGCTCCTATGCCGACGCCCCCGAAATCGACGGTCTGGTGCATATCGATAGCGGACGGACGCTCGCGGTCGGAGAGTTTTGCCGGGTCGAGATCACCGACGCCGACGAATACGATCTTTACGCCAAACCCAGCAAGTAGATATTTTCATCCTCGATCACGATCGGCAGGGATTCGAGGCGCTGTCCGGGACAGGGGCCGAAAACGCACTCGCCGGTTTCGATCAAAAAGCGGGCATCGTGCACCGCGCACTGGATTAGCGAACCCTCGATATCGAGAAACTGGTGGTCCACCCAGTCGAG
>CALJQI010000049.1 GCA_937980285.1 uncultured Gammaproteobacteria bacterium
AGCGGGCGGCTATGTTCGACCGCCGATGGCCGATCAGACCTTCGTTCCCGAACATCATTAAACCGAGTCAATAAGCGACACTATCATGGCTACCACCCACATCATCAAGAAAAACATGTCGGCCGTGGCCGACAGAACAGAAGACAACGAGTCGACCTCCCCGGCACTCGAGGAAAGCGAGCGGATGGCTGAAGCCGCGACCGCCAGCGTGGCAAAGCCCGCGGCGAAAGCCGCGCCGGTCGACGAGAGCGCGCAGGACGACGAAACCATGTCGCCCGCCGAGAACCCGGCATTGCCTGAATCCAGGTCTATTTCAGAAACCGCGACCGCCAGGGACGCTTCCGCAGCGGCCGAGTACGCCGACCTCGAGGCGCCTGAGCTCTACCTCAATCGAGAACTCACCTGGCTAGAATTCAACCGCCGCGTATTGTACGAGGCAAAGGATGAATCCAACCCGTTGCTGGAACGCCTCAAGTTTGTCGGCATCGTCAGTTCGAACCTCGACGAGTTTTTCATGAAACGTATCGGCGGTCTGAAGCAACAGGTCGGCGCCGGCGTCATGGACTACAGCGTCGACGGCCGCCTGCCGGCGCAGCAGATCGAGGAGTGCTACCTCATGGTGCGCGAAATCGAGCACGAAAAATCCGGCCTGGTGGCAGAACTGATCGAGCAGCTGGCGGAACAGGATATCCACATCACTGCCTATGACGCGCTCGAAGACGCCGACAAGGAGACGATCCGGGCCTATTATTTCGAAAACATCTACCCGCTGGTTACTCCGCAGGGAGTGGACTCCGCCCACCCGTTTCCGTTTATTTCGAACCTGTCGCTAAACCTGCTGGTGACGCTGCGCTACAGCGACAGCGAGGAAGAATTGCGCGCGCGCGTCAAGGTGCCGGTCGGACTGGGCATTCCGCGATTCCTGCAAGTGCCGGATAGCCATATCTTCGTGCCGCTGGAAAGCGTGATGGCGAAAAATCTCGACGTCCTGTTCCCGAAAATGGAAATCGTCGCCTGCGAAACCTTTTACGTGACGCGCAACGCCAACACCGCGCGTGACGAAGACCAGGCGGACGACCTGCTGGCGGTGATCGAATCCGAAGTACGCCACCGCCGCTTCGCCAATATCGTGCGCGTGGTGGTGCAGCACGATATGGATGCCACCCGCCGCGGCATGCTCGCCGCCGAGCTCGGGCTCGACGAAGCAGACGTGTTCGAAAAGAAAGGCCTGCTGTCGACGCGCGACCTGCTGAGCCTGGTCGATCTCGAAATACCGGCGCTGCGCGATCCGCCGCATCATGCCATCGACCATCCCAAGCTTGCGCATATGCCGAATATTTTCCACGCCGTGCGCGACAATGGATCGATTCTTTTACATCATCCCTACGAATCATTTTCGACCTCGGTCGAGCGCCTGCTGCGCGAGGCCAGGAGCGACCCCAAGGTGCGAGCGATCAAGATGACGCTGTATCGCACTTCCGGCGACACCAAGGTTATCGATTACCTGGTCGACGCCGCGCAAAACGGCAAGCAGGTCGCGGTGGTGGTCGAACTGAAGGCGCGTTTCGACGAGGCTGCCAATATACGCTGGTCGAGCCGCCTGGAAGAAGCCGGCATCCACGTCACCTACGGGGTGATGGATCTCAAAACCCATTGCAAGGTCATCCTGGTGGTGCGCAACGATTACAGCGGCCTGCGCCGCTACGTGCATATCGGCACCGGCAATTACCATGCCGGTAACGCCAGGCTTTACACCGATCTCGGGCTGCTGACCAGCGACCCGGACATCGGCCGCGATATCACCGAGCTGTTCAATTACCTGACCACGGGCTTCACGCCGAAGCGCAATTACCGCAAGATCCTGCCGGCGCCGAAGTTGCTCAAGCGCGCCCTGCTCGACAAGATCCAGCGTGAAATCGACCTCACCACCGCGGACTCGGCCGGGCACATACAGATCAAGATCAACGCGCTCGAGGACAAGGACATCGTACGCGCGCTCTACCAGGCCTCGCAGGCCGGCGTCAAGGTCGACCTGATCGTGCGCGACAGCTGCCGTTTGCGTCCCGGCATCGCCGGATTGTCCGAAAACATAAAAGTGTTCAGCGTCATCGGCCGTTTTCTCGAGCACAGCCGGATTTACTACTTTAAAAACGGCGATGATCCCGAGTACTACATCGGCTCCGCCGATTCGATGATGCGCAACCTGGAGCACCGCGTCGAAGTGCTGGCGCCGGTGGAAGATCCGGAGCTGCAGGCCGGGCTGCGCAACATTATCGATACCCAGTTATCCGACGAGTACAGCATCTGGCAAATGAATAGCGACGGTTCCTATACCCGGCTGGAGGGCAGCAACGAGAGCGGCGATGGCAGCCAGCAGGCGTTGATCCAGGATGCGCAGGAGCGTATTCGAGACGCCAAGCGGCTCAAGCGCCGCAAGCCGCAAGGAGTGCGACGCCGCAATATTCATATGCGCTAGCGATAAAAGCGGGCGCCGTTTTAGCGGCCGACGACCTCGTCGCTCGGATTCTTCGGATAATCGAAATATTCGAAAACCGTGTTATCGCGTGACCAGTCGCGCCATTGCGCGATATCGCTGGCCAGCTTGACCAGTCCGCAGGTGGGTACGTTATCGATGCGGACGTCGTAGTCGATCGAGTTGGTGAAGTAGGTAATATCCGGGTTGTGGAACACCAGCATGACGCTTCGCAGCCGATCGTCCTGCGCCAGGATCAGATCCTCGATCGAAGCGCTTCCGGAAAAATACAG
>CALJQI010000050.1 GCA_937980285.1 uncultured Gammaproteobacteria bacterium
ATTCAAGGATCCGGTCGAGGAAGTCCGCATGGGTACCGAGTGCGGTATCGCGGTCAAGAACTACAACGATGTCAAGCCGGGCGATCAAATCGAAGTCTTCGAACGCATCGAAGTGGCGCGCTCGCTCGATTAAGCCTGTCGTATGCCCAAGGAATATGCCCGCAGCGAACGGCTCGCGTCACAGATTCAGCGCGAGCTGGCCGCCTTGATCCAGACCGGTCTCAAGGACCCGCGGCTGAGCATGCCCAGCATACTCGAGGTGCAGGTCAGCAAGGACCTGGCGCACGCGCGGGTTTATTTCAGCGTATTGAATGCGGAGCAGGCGGATGACTGCCTCGAGGCGCTCAACCACGCCAGTGGTTTCCTGCAACGCGAAATCGGCAAGCAGCTGAAGGCCCGGGTTACGCCGAAGCTCAGTTTTATCTACGATGACACCGACATTCGCGGGCGCCAGCTGTCCGACCTGATCGATTCCGCGGTCGCCAACGACAAGTTCAAAGCCAGTCACTAGTGGCGTCCCGCAATTCCAGGGATTACCGTGATATCGACGGTGTCCTGATCCTCGATAAACCGATCGGCGTCAGCTCGAATCATGCCCTGCAACAGGTGCGTCGACTGTTTCGCGCGCGTAAGGCCGGGCATTGCGGCAGCCTCGATCCGCTCGCTACCGGCGTGTTGCCGATTTGCCTTGGTCAGGCGACCAAGTTTTCCAGTTACCTGCTGGGCGCGCACAAACGCTATCGTGCAACCTGCCGGCTCGGCCAGACAACCACTACCGGCGACGCCGAAGGCGAAGTCATCGAGCATCGACTGGTAGCCGTCGATCGCGAGCGCCTGCTGCAGCTGTTGCCGCAATTTATCGGCCAGATCGAGCAGGTGCCGCCGATGTACTCGGCGCTAAAGCACCAGGGTAAGCGACTTTATCAACTGGCGCGCGAAGGCAAGCAGGTCGAACGTCCGCCCCGGCAGGTTGAAATATTCGAGCTCGAGCTGCTTTCCCTCGATTCAGATGAACTCGAAATCGAAGTCTGTTGTTCCAAGGGCACCTATATTCGGACGCTTGCGGAAGACATCGGCAACGCGCTCGGCTGCGGCGCGCATTTGATCGCGCTGCGACGAACCGCGGTCGATACGCTGGCAGAGCAAGACGCCTTCAGCATCGAAAAATTGCAACAGCTTGCCTCCGCGAGCAGCGCTAAAATAGACGAATTGTTACTACCGGTAACGGTGGCGCTTGCCGATTTTGCCGAGTTGCGGCTCGAGGCCGGCGCGAGCCTCGATATCTGTAACGGCAAGCGGGTAAATCTGGCCGATTCGCCGGCACCAGGGCTGTATCGGCTGGTTTCCGCCGAAGGCGTTTTTATCGGCCTCGGAGAAGTCCGGCCGGACGCGGAATTGCTGCCAAAAAGGTTAATGAATACAGCAAGATAGCACTGTTCCCGGTGTCTCGGCGCAATAACCCGGATTATTGCGGTGAAAGTCCTTGTTACCACCTCTCCAGATAGGTAGAATACCAGCCTTTTTCGGGCCCCAAAGAGGTTTTATCCATGGCAATGTCAGCTCAACAGAAAGCTGCAATTATTGCTGATTATCAGCAAAGCAACGGTGACACCGGATCACCGGAAGTACAGGTCGCGCTGCTGTCGCACCAGATCAGCCATCTGACCGAACACTTCAAGAAACATATTCATGACCATCATTCGCGTCGCGGACTGCTGAAGATGGTCAACCAGCGTCGCAATTTACTGGATTATCTGAAATCCAAGAATCAGCAACGTTACAAAGACTTGATTGCAAAGCTCGGATTGCGTCGTTAAACAGTGAGAGAAAAGTGAATCCAATTAAAAAGACATTTCAGTACGGCGCGCATCAGGTAACGCTGGAAACAGGTGAAATAGCTCGCCAGGCCAGCGGTGCAGTTATCGTAAGCATGGCCGATACGGTGGTTTTCGTAACCGTCGTTGGCTCAAAAACCGCTGACCCTGGTCGCGGTTTTTTTCCATTGACCGTCGACTACCAGGAAAAGACCTACGCCGCGGGCAGAATCCCCGGTGGATTCTTCAAGCGCGAAGGCCGGCCCAGTGAAAAAGAAACCCTGACCTGTCGCTTGATCGATCGTCCGATTCGTCCATTGTTTCCGAAAGGTTTCATGAACGAAGTGCAGGTTGTCGCCAACGTGATTTCGAGTAACCCGGAAGTCGATGCCGATATCCTGGCGTTGCTGGGCACCTCGGCAGCACTGGCGATTTCGGGAATCCCGTTCAGCGGTCCGATTGGCGCCGCGCGGGTCGGATACATCGATGGCGAATACGTGCTCAACCCGACCTTGAGCCAGGTTACCGAATCGGAACTGAATCTGGTGGTTGCAGGCACTAAAAACGCGGTACTGATGGTCGAGTCAGAAGCCAAATGCCTGTCCGAAGAAGTGATGCTGGGCTCGGTTGTATACGGACACGAGCAAATGCAAACCGCGATCCAGGCAATCGAGGAACTGGCAGCCGAAGTCGGCACCGAAACCTGGGAATGGCAAGCGCCTGAAACCGACGAAAGCCTGGCGCAAAAAGTTGCCGACCAGGGTGCCTCGGCTATCACCGGCGGATATGCCATTGCCGACAAGATGGATCGCCAGAACAACCTCGCTGAAGTACGCGACGGTATTGTTGCCGCACTGGTAACCGATGCCGAGGATTCCCCGTCGGAGGGCGACGTTCGTAGTGCCATTAGCAAGCTCGAGAAATCCATCGTACGCGGCCGCATCATTGCCGGCGAGAAGCGTATCGACGGTCGCGATACCTCGACCGTGCGTCCGATTACCGTACGCACCGGCGTACTGCCGCGTACTCACGGTTCTGCCCTGTTCACCCGCGGCGAGACCCAGGCGCTGGTGGTGACTACGCTCGGCACCGGGCGCGACGCGCAGTTGATCGATGCGATCGAGGGTACTTACAAAGAAAATTTCATGATGCATTACAACTTTCCGCCATCCAGCGTCGGTGAAACCGGCCGCGTGGGCAGCCCCAAGCGTCGCGAAATCGGCCACGGCCGGCTCGCCAAGCGTGGCGTACAGGCGGTGATGCCGAATCTCGATGATTTCCCCTACGTTCTGCGCGTGGTATCGGAAATTACCGAATCCAACGGTTCATCTTCGATGGCCAGCGTCTGCGGCGCCAGCCTGGCGTTGATGGACGCCGGTGTGCCGCTGAAGGCGCCGGTGGCGGGTATCGCCATGGGCCTGATCAAGGAAGGCGACGATTTCGCGGTCCTGTCCGACATCCTCGGCGATGAAGATCATCTCGGCGATATGGACTTCAAGGTCGCCGGCACCACCGAAGGCGTCAGCGCGCTGCAAATGGATATCAAGATCGACGGCATTACCACCGAGATCATGCGCCAGGCGCTGGAGCAGGCCAAAGCGGGTCGGCTGCACATTCTCGGCGAAATGGCCAAGGAGCTCAGCGAGAGCCGTGAGGAAATGTCCGAGTACGCACCGCGCCTGATTACCATCCGTATCGATCCCGAGAAAATTCGTGACGTCATCGGCAAGGGCGGCGCCACCATTCGCGCCATCACCGAAGAAACCGGCGCCACCATCGAGGTCGACGACGATGGTGTGGTCAAGATCGCGTCGGTCGAAAAGGCCGCCGGCGAAGAAGCCCGTCGCCGGGTCGAGCAGGTTACCGCCGAGGTTGAGGTTGGTGTGATTTACGAGGGCAAGGTCGCCAAGATCATGGACTTCGGCGCTTTCGTCAATATCCTGCCCGGTAAGGACGGCCTGGTGCATATTTCTCAGATCTCCGACGAGCGCGTCGAGAACGTCAGCGACAAGCTGTCCGAAGGCGACGTCATCAAGGTCAAGGTGCTCGAAGTCGATCGCCAGGGCCGGATTCGCCTGAGTATGAAAGCTGTTACCGAGGAAGAGGCGGCCGCTGTCTAATTACCAGTTCAGCAGTCGGGTTTTACGAA
>CALJQI010000051.1 GCA_937980285.1 uncultured Gammaproteobacteria bacterium
TGACGCGTTGATCATGAACCGCAGCGGCATTTTCGGGCTTTATTCGCTGCGCGAAGTCGATCAGTACACGCGCTTCTGGGCGGTCGGCTCGGGCGCTGAATTCGCCCTCGGCGCGATGCATGTCGCCTGGGATCTGCTCGATGACGCCGAAGCGATCGCGCGCGCCGGTGTCGAGGCCGGCGCCTGTTTCGACAACGCCAGTTCATTACCGATGACCAGTTACAGCGTGGAGTTAGCTTAATGTTTACCGGGATTATCCAGGCGCTGGGAAGCGTCCGGCAAAGCGAAGTTCGCGGCGGCGATATCCGGCTTACCATCGATTGCGGCGAGCTGGACCTTTCGCGAACCCGGCTCGGCGATAGCATCGCGGTTAACGGCGCCTGCCTGACGGCGGTCGAATTCGGCGATGGGGGTTTCAGCGCCGACGTTTCGGTCGAAACCATGAACAAGACCAGCCTCGGCGACCTTGCGGTCGGCAGCCCGGTCAACCTGGAGACGGCGCTGACGCTCAACGACGCCCTCGGCGGGCACCTGGTCAGCGGCCACGTCGACGGGGTTGGCGCGATGGTCGAAATGCAGCCGGACGGGCGTTCGATTCGCTACCGCTTCGAGGTCGATCCGGCGCTGCAGCACTATATCGCCGCCAAGGGGTCGATAACCATCGACGGCACCAGCCTGACGGTAAACAGCGTCGACGAAAATCGTTTTGATGTTAATATCGTGCGGCATACCCAGCTAAAAACCGTTTTTCAGTACTATCAACCGGGTTCCCGGGTTAATATCGAAGTCGATATCATTGCCCGTTACCTCGAGCGCCTGCTGCATGGCCGCTCGGATTCAGCCGCGGACAAAGACCAGCAGATGCTCGAAAGCCTGATAAAATCGGGATTTATCAATCATGAATAAGCCAACGCAGTTCGATATGAAATTGAATTCAACCCAGGAAATCATCGACGACATCAAGGCCGGCAAGATGGTCGTGATCATGGATGACGAAGACCGGGAAAACGAGGGTGATATCCTCATGGCCGCCGAAAAGGTGAGCGCTGACCATATCAACTTCATGGCCAAGCACGGTCGCGGACTGATCTGCCTGACGCTGTCGGAGAAGCGCTGCAAACAACTGCGTTTGCCGCTGATGGTAGGCGATAACCGCGCCGCAATGGAGACCAATTTCACGGTCTCGATCGAAGCCGCCGAAGGCGTTACCACCGGCATATCTGCCGCCGACCGCGCCGCCACTATTCACGCCGCTATCGAGGCCGATGCGACGCCGGAAAGTATCGTCCAGCCGGGGCATATTTTTCCTGTCATGGCGCGCAAGGGCGGGGTGTTGTTTCGCGCCGGCCACACCGAGGCGGGTTGCGACCTGGCCAGGATTGCCGGATTCGAGCCGGCCGCGGTCATCGTCGAGATACTCAATGACGACGGTTCGATGGCGCGGCGCAAGGATCTCGAAAAGTTCGCCATGAAGCACGATCTGAAAATCGGCACCATCGAGGACCTGATTCGTTACCGCATCGAGAATGAACATACGGTGGAGCGTATCGTCGAGTCGCGCTTCGCCACCGATTTCGGCGAATTCAAGCTGTATGCCTTCGAGGACAGCATCGCGCAGGAATTGCACCTGGCGCTGGTCAAGGGCAAGATCGATCCCGAAAAACCGATCCCGGTACGCGTGCATGTACAGAATACGCTCACCGACTCGCTCGCCGGTACCGAGGGCCGTGGCTGGCCGCTACGCGACGTCATGCGGGCTATCGATAACGCCGGCGAAGGCGTCATCGTCTTCCTGCGTCAACCGGAGACGCCCAAGGACATGGTGCACATGATCGAGTCGATGATCCAGGGGCATGGCGACGAGGATCACGGCGACGATCAACGCACCTACGGTATCGGCGCGCAAATCCTGGCCGATCTGGGCGTACGCAAGATGAGCCTGCTGAGCGCGCCCAAGGTTTTCCACGGTCTCGCCGGCTTCGGCCTCGAAGTGGTAGAGTATTTTTCTGATCAGGAGTAATGGTAATGACGGATGCCAACAGAATCGACGGTGATCTCACCGTCAGCAAGGCGAAGATTGCGATCGTTGTCGGGCGTTTCAACGGATTTATTGTCGAGAGCCTGCTGAACGGCGCGCTGGATACGCTGCGACGCGCGGGCATCGATGGCGACGATATCACCGTGAGTCATGTTCCGGGCGCGCTGGAAATCCCGCTGGTGGTGCAAAAATTTGCTGCCGCCGGCAAACACGACGCGGTTATCGCGCTGGGCGCGGTGATTCGCGGCTCGACACCGCATTTCGACATCGTCGCCGGCGAAAGCGCCAAGGCCCTGTCTTCGCTGTCGCTGGCGCATTCGCTGCCGGTGGTGAACGCGATTCTGACCACCGATTCCATCGAGCAGGCGATCGAGCGCGCCGGCACCAAGGCGGGCAACAAGGGCGCGGACGCCGCCATGAGCGCGATGGAAATGATCAGCCTGCTGCGCAAGATCGGTTAAGCCCGTCTCGTGAATGACAAGGCGCGATTTATCAAGAAACGCAAGCATGCCCGCGACAAGGCGATGCAGGCACTGTATCAATGGCAACTGTCGGCTGAAGATCTCGACTGGATAAGAGACCATTACCTGCAGGAGCAAGGCGTTTCCAGCGGCGACGAGGAGTATTTCCTCGAACTGCTCTACCAGGTGCCGCCGCGGGTCGAATCCCTCGATCGGACTTATCGCAAGTATGTCACCAATTTCGAAGATCATCTCGATCCCATCGAAACCAGTATCCTGCGAATCGCCACTTACGAGCTCGAAAACCATCCTGAAATCCCCTACAAGGTCGTGCTCAACGAGGCCATCAATCTCGCCAAAACCTACGGTGCCGACGATAGTCACAAATTCATCAATGGCGTACTCGACCCGTTATGCCAGGCGTTGCGTAAACTCGAAACGGCCGAATAGCCGATACGCCGGAGCTAGCGATGGCGAGCGAATTTGCGATCATCGAGCAGTATTTCAGCGACATCGGCAAGGCCGCCGATAACACGCTGCTAGGTGTTGGCGACGACGCCGCCGTTGTCGACCTGCCGCCGGGACAGCAGCTGGTGGTGGCCATGGATACCCTGATAGAAGGGACCCATTTTCCGCAAGATACCAGTCCCGCCGATATCGCCTACAAGTCGCTGGCGGTCAACCTCAGCGACCTGGCGGCAATGGGCGCGACGCCGGCCTGGTTTCTAATGTCGCTAAGCCTCGACAGCGATGATCCGCAATGGTTGTCGCGATTTGCCGGGAGTTTGAAAAAGACCGCGGATGAGTACGGACTGCAGTTGATCGGCGGCGATACCTGTCGCGGCAAGCTTGCGATCAGTATCCAGATTGCCGGCCATTTGCCCAATGACCAGTTCGTCACCCGCCAGGGCGCGAATGCTGGCGATATCATTCTGGTTTCGGGAGAACTCGGCAACGCCGCGATGGGATTGGCGCAGCAGCAGGGCAAACTGGAGCTGGCGCCAGCGCTACAGTCAAAATGCGCCCTGGCGTTGAATCGACCGCGGCCGCGACTCGAACTGGGGCCTTTCCTGCGCCGGTTTGCCAGTTCGGCGATCGATATATCGGACGGTCTGGTTGGCGACCTTAAGCATATTCTCAAGGCCAGCGCCTGTGGCGCCAGAGTCAGGCTGGAGGCGCTACCGGTAGACCCCTGGATAGAGCAGCATGGCGCCTGGGATTACGCGCTCGGCGCCGGCGACGACTACGAAATATGCTGCACCCTGCCGGCGGAGCTGAGCGCCGAGGTCGATACCTGGAACCATGCCAATCCGGATTGCCGACTGACCCCGATTGGTGAGATTACGGAATCCGGATATTATCTGCAGGATGGTGACCACAGGATCGATCTGGATCAACGGCAGGGGTATCGGCACTTTGCCTAGCCTGCCTATCGCAGCAATTTTCTACCTCGGCGCAAATCGGTGAGATATGCCGGTTAAAATTCCGCCTCGATTGTTAATAAACCCGCTGCATTTGCTGTCGCTGGGCTTCGGTTCCGGGCTGGCACCGGTAGCGCCGGGCACCTTTGGCACGCTGGCCGCGGTGCCATTCTACCTGCTGCTTGCGCAACTGAGCCTGCCCGGGTACCTGCTGGTGTTGGTCATCGCATTTGCGCTTGGCGTTTTTCTCTGTCAGTACACCAGCGATACGCTCGGGGTTCACGACCACGGCGGCATCGTCTGGGATGAGTTCGTCGGCTACTGGATTACAATGATCGCGGTGCCGCTGAGCTGGCAATGGATTGTGCTTGGATTTGTGCTATTTAGACTATTCGATATTGTTAAACCCTGGCCGGTAAAAATTGCGGATGCGAAGATGAAAGGTGGTTTCGGGATTATGTTCGATGACGTGCTGGCGGGATTGTATGCACTGGCGGTGATGCAGCTAACCCTCTACCTGGTGCGCTAGATGGGCATTATACGACTGATTCTGCTGGCGCTGATAATGAACCTGGCGCCGGGTTTCGCCGTGGCAGACGAGGTTGCCGTCAAGGTGATTGCCCTGTTCGCCGACAAGGCCCTGCTGCAGGTCGGCGACAAGCAGAAAATCGTCAATAAGGGCGAAACCTTCGAGGGCGTGCTGCTGCAATCGGCGTCCGGTCGCGGCGCCGTGGTCGTCATCGACGGCAAGCCGACGAATCTGGATCTGAACCAGTCGATCGCGGGCAATTTCAAAAAGCCCGAGCGCAGCAACTTGCGCATTTATCCCGATTCTCACGGCATGTATTTCGTCGATGGCAAGATCAATGGCCAAAGCACCCGTTTCGTGGTCGATACCGGCGCTACCATGGTGACCCTGAGCGGCAACAAGGCCCGTCAGCTCAATATAGATTTCCGCAAGGGTATTCCCGAAACCGTGCAAACTGCCGCCTCATTGGTGCCGGCCTGGGTCGTAAGGCTCGATTCGGTGAGCGTGGGTGGTCTTCGGGTAAGCAACGTGGAGGCTTTTGTGCTGGCCGGAGAGCACCCGGCCGAGGCTTTACTCGGCAATTCCTTTCTCCAGCACATGCAAATACAGAAAGCCGGTTCGGTACTGGAACTGAAGCAGCGTTTTTAGCCGGCAGACGCTAAAATTTTCCGACCCGAGGCGCGATATTCCGTTAAAATACCGCGCGTCTCAATGCTAGCCTTAACCCATGATTAAAACCCGATTCGCCCCGAGCCCGACCGGAGTATTGCACGTTGGCGGCGCAAGAACCGCGCTATTCTGCTGGTTGTATACCAGGAAAATGAAAGGCAGTTTCGTGCTCAGGATCGAGGACACCGATCTCGAGCGTTCGACGCCGGAATCGGTGCAGGCGATTCTGGACGGCATGGCGTGGCTGGGGCTCGACTATGACGAAGGCCCGTTTTTCCAGACCAAACGTTTCGATCGCTATCACCAGGTCATCGACCAGTTGATCGAGCAGGGCGACGCCTACTATTGCGAGTGTTCGAAACAGCGGCTCGATGCGTTGCGCGAACGGCAAATGGCGGCGAAGCAGAAACCGCGCTACGACGGTTGTTGCCGTGATCTGGGACTGCAGCCCGAAGCCGGCAAGCCGATGGTGGTGCGCTTCAGGAACCCAC
>CALJQI010000052.1 GCA_937980285.1 uncultured Gammaproteobacteria bacterium
CCAATATTCTCGGCAAGGCGAGCCGTGTCGAAATCGACTTCCCCAGGGTCGAACTGAAGCTCGCATCGTAAACCGCGGCAAGCTCTGTCGGCGTCGAATGCGCCGGCAGAGTCCGCGTGCAACCTGACCAACGGCAGACAACGGACAATCATCATGGGACACAGATTTGCAGAAATCGCCTTCACCGACTCGGTTCGGCAAGTGCAACAGCAGCTCGGCAGCCGCGGCGGCTATGCCTCGCTCGACGGCGGGCAGGATTACAACCACCGCTTAAGTGAACGCGAGGCCGAATTCATCGGCGCGCGCGACAGTTTTTACATGGCCAGCGTCAGCGAAACCGGCTGGCCCTACCTGCAGCATCGCGGCGGCCCTGCCGGTTTCGTGCGAATTATCGACGCGCATACCATCGGCTTCGCCGACTTCAGCGGCAATCGCCAGTACGTCAGTGTCGGCAACCTGCGCCGAGACGACCGGGTTTCGCTGTTTTTCATGGACTATCCGAATCGCAGCCGCCTGAAAATGCTGGGACGCGTACGCCTGGTAAGCGACGATGAGCCCGAATTGCTGGCGCGACTGGAAATGGACGACTACCGCGCTATTGTCGAACGCGGATTCCTGATCCATATCGAGGCCTTCGACTGGAACTGCCCGCAACATATCACCCCGCGCTACAGCGACAGCGAGGTCGAGGCGACGATCGCTCCGCTGCTGCGGCAAATCGAGAATCTCGAGGACGCGGGCGGTCGCCAACAAACACCGAGGCGACTCGGCAGCGGACCTCTTCCGCTGATTATCACCGGTGTGCGTCAGCTGACGCCGCAGATTCGCGCATACGAGTTGCGCGATCCCGACGGCGGCGAATTGCCGGCGGTACAGGCGGGTGCGCATCTGCAGGTACCGGTAATGCTCGATAACGTCAAACCGGCGATACGCCATTACTCGATCTGTTCGAATCCCGGGCGTCGCGACATCTACGAAATCGCGGTACAGCGCGAGCAAACAGGCAGCGGTGGATCGATCGCGCTGCATCGCAGTTTCGAAATCGGCATGACCCTCAACTGCGCCCTGCCGCAAAATAATTTTGCGCTGCACGACGATGACCGCCCGGCCGTGCTGATTGCCGGCGGAATTGGTATAACTGCGATTAAGCCGATGGCGCAGGCGCTGCAGGCGCGCGCCAATCCGCTGCGGATACACTATGCCGCGCGTAGTCGTCAACAAATGGCATTCGGCGATCGCCTGCAGCGGGAATTCGCCGACAAAATCCGCCTTTACAGTTCCGCCGAAGACGAGCGAATCGATATCGACAAGGTTTTATCCGCGGCGGCCGACGACACCCTGTTCTATGTCTGCGGACCCGAACGCATGATCGACGCGGTCCGCGAAAGCGCCGAACGCTTGCAAATCTCGACCGACCGCATTCGCTTCGAACGCTTCGACGCGGCAACAATTCGTGATGCAAAAGCCATCCAGCTCGAACTTCGGCGTTCCAACCGGCAAATCGAAGTCGCGGCCGATCAAAGCATTCTCGACGCCCTGCTGGCGTCAGGTATTGACGCCATCTACAGTTGCCGCAGCGGCAGCTGCCGCAGCTGTGCGCTGCGCGTGCTCGAAGGCGAGCCCGACCACCGCGACCAGGCGCTGTCGAATGCCGAGCGCGAGCAGGACAAGCTGTTCTGCCCCTGCGTTTCGCGCGCCCGCGGCGATCGCCTGGTACTTGATTTGTAGCAACTCGGCGGCCGGGCAGCCGCTACGCCAGCGTTGACCGATCTTATGGAGTTGTATATTTTGTACAGCCCCTGGAAACGGTTGAAAGGATCTCTTGCTAATGCAGAAGATGAGTTTAACGCGCGCATCTGCCGCGATGTTGCTGTTGATTTGCCTGTCGAGTGGAGCGTTGCGGGCGGCGCCACCCGAGGGCTACAACTTTTTACCGCTAAGCGACGCCGCAAGGCAGGCCAGCGCTGAAAATAAACCGATGTTGCTGTACTTCGGCCGCTACGGCTGCACTACCTGCCGCAGGATGCACGCGGAAGTTTTCAGCGATGCGGCGGTCAGTAAAAAGTACAATGGCGAATTCGTGCTCGCCTATGTCGACACCGAAAGCGGCAATCGCATTCGCCTGGCCAATGGCGAGACCACGACCGAGATGCAATTTGCCGCGCGCAGCCGGATTCTCGGCACCCCTACCTTTATCTATTTCTCGCCCGAGCAAAAACCGCTGTTCAAAAAGGCCGGCTTTCAGAGTATCGAGCAAATGAAGCGCTACCTTGATTTCGTCGCCCGCGGCCACTACCGGACGATGTCGTTACAGGATTACCTGGCAAGCCTGTGAGAATATTGCTGGCTGCACTCGCTCTGTGGCTGACGACGTCGCAGCCTCAAGCCTCGGATCGATGGGTTTTTGAAACCAGGACGGCCATCAGCGGCGAACCCGCGAGCGGCGTTTACCATCATCTCGACGGCGCGGGCCGCAAGCACATTGCACTCTCGGGCCAGACCGTGGCGGCGATATGGGAAGATAATCGCAATCGGAATCCACAGATATACGCGGCCACCAAAACGGGCAATGAAAAACTTTTTTCCGCTGCCATGCTGGTTAGCGGTGGCGGCAAGGCCTACGAGCCTTCAATCGCCAGCTTGCCCGAAAATCGTTTTGTACTGGCCTGGGAACAGGATGCCGCAATCCATGCCCGGCTGTTAGGCTCGAACGGGCTCGCGCCCGCGCTCAAACTCAGTTCGGCCAGCGCCAGCCACGTCAGCCTGGCCAGCCTCGGCAACCGGGTGTTTGCCGCCTGGCGCGAGCAGCTGGACAGGCGGTGGTTTATCAGGGTTGCGAACCTGGACGCGAAAGAGAACGGCGAACTGGTAATCGAATCGGTGGCGACGGTCGAACCGGCCGGATTGAAGACGCAGATGCTGTTTCCCTCGCTGGCGGTCAATGCCGCCGGGCTCTGTGTTGCCTGGGACGACCGCCGCGCCGGCCACACGCGACTAATGGTAAGCCACTCCATGGACCAGGGCAGAAACTTCTCCGCGGCACAGCATCTGAACGAGTTTTTTTCGAATCGTAACCAGTACGACCAGGGCAGCGGCGTCACGCGGGTGGCGCTGGCCGCCTTCTCCGGCGATGAAATTCTCGCGGCCTGGATGGACAAGCGACGGGGCGGAGCAGGCTACGGAATTTTTGCCGCGCTCGGTTCGGATGGCGGCGAAAGCTTCGGCCCCAACGAAAAGGTGCACGGTGAACAGGGCGACCGGCAACCGCATTACAATCCCGCCGTCGGCGGCAACCTGGCAGGAGATTTTGTCATCGCCTGGGACGATTTCAGACGCGGCGATTCGGATATCTGGCTAAGCCACTACAACGAGGACGACGAATGGAGCCGCGATTTCAGTCCGCCGCCGGCGAGCGGCGCCGGCGAGCAGTCCCA
>CALJQI010000053.1 GCA_937980285.1 uncultured Gammaproteobacteria bacterium
CTATTTTATTTATCCGGGCGGCACAGGTTTGATTTCGGGTTCGCTATTCGGCCGCCTCGCGGGAAACTCGGCGGCGGGCTGAAAGCCAGTCATCGCGCTACTTCCAGCGTAATTGTTAGGGGCTGCTATACTCATCAGGCAATCAGCTTGGTACACATATAAGGAGTCGCAAATGGGTGATATATACGCAACACCCGAGGCCGATCTGGCGCAGAATATCGAATCCTACCGCGCCGGTGGAAACATCGATGATGCGGTTGCAGGTAATTTCGAAGTCAACATGTTGGAAACCCTGGGTGAAGCCTGGCGCGGGCTCAAGGGATTCAAGCTCAAATTCTTTATCGCGATGTTGCTTTACATCGCGGTAATCTTTGTCGCCACCATCGCCTTCGGCGTGGTGGCCGCCCTGTTGCAGACGACGGGCGCCGATCCGAGCATCGGCGCCATCCTCAGTATCGTGTTCCAGCTGATAATTACCGTGGTCGGTCTGCCGATGAGTCTCGCGGTACTGATCATGGCCATGCGTCACGCCAACAACAAGCCGGTCTCGGCCGGGGAAATCTTCCGACATTTTGGTGTCGTCTTTAGTTTGTTCCTCGCCTACCTGATGCTGACGATATTTATCCTGATCGGTTTGGCCTTGCTGGTTATTCCCGGCATCTACCTGATGTTCGCCTATATTTTCGCGATGCCGTTGATCCTGGAAAAGAAAATGGGCGCCTGGCAGGCACTGGAGACTTCACGCAGGGCGTCTACCAAGGTATGGTTTCGCCTGTTCGGCCTGATGTGGCTGGTGTCGCTGATCAACCTGCTTGGCATGATCACCGTAATCGGCTGGATCTGGACCGTGCCGTGGACGGTGCTGACCATATCGATGGTTTACCAGAAGATATTCGGGGTCGAAGCCCATACCCTCGCTGATTAAGGACAGGCTTTTTGCTGGATACACGTTATCGGGTTGAAATTCCGGGTGGCATCAACCTCGAGGCGCAGGTTGTCGGGCCGATTCCGCGGTCGCTGGCATTCGCCATCGACCTGGCCATTCGCGGCATCATCGTGTTCGTGTTGTCGATCGCCGCGATACCATTCGGCGCTTTCGGACTCGGCGGCGGATTTTTCCTGATTTTCCTGTTCGCCATCGAATGGCTTTACCCGGTGCTGTTCGAAGTGTTCTGGCGCGGGCAGACTCCGGGCAAGAAGGCGCTCGGTATATCGGTTATCAACGACGATCTTACCCCGGTCACGCTGGGAACCTCGCTGGTGCGAAACCTGCTGCGCTCGATCGACTTCCTGCCCCTGTTTTACCTGGCCGGGCTGGTGACGATGCTGTGCAATCGCCGCTTTCAGCGGCTCGGCGACCTGGCCGCGGGCACGCTGGTCATCAGCGTGCGCGAATCGAGCCGGCCGGCTTCGCAAAAAGACATCGTTCCGCTGGCGCCGTCGACAGCGCTGTTGCGTGCCGAGCAAACCTCGATCATCGATTTCCTGCAGCGCAGTTCACAGCTGTCCGAGCCGCGCCAGAAAGAGCTTGCCAGCCTGCTCGAGGGAGTAACCCATGAGAAGAACGAAAACGGTGTCGAAAAATTGCATCGCATGGGCGCCTGGTTCCTGGGGGTAAGATGAAGCAGCACGCTTTCGAGGCACAAAACCAGCCCGTCTGGGAACTGATCGAAGCCGCGCTGGAAAAGCCGTCGCAGGAAGACAACAGCAAGCTTCTGGCCGAGCATTACCTGCTGCTTTGCCAGCACCTCGCGATCGCCAAGGAACGGCTCTACGACGCGACGCTGGTGGAGCGCCTGAACAACCTGGTGCTGGCGCTGTACCGCGAACTCTATCGCTACCGCTCCGAGACCCGGCTTAATTTTTACGCGTTCTTCAAGCGTGATTTTCCGCTGGCGATCTACCGTCACCGCTATTTCATTGCACTGGCCCTGCTGGTTTTCGTATTGCCAGGGCTGATTGTCGGCAGCTGGACTTACTTCGACGACGAGGCGATTTATACCATCCATGGTCCGGCCGAAGTCAGGGGCATGGAGCGCATGTACGATCCGGAGGCGCGTAAACTCGGGCGGGAGCGCGAGGCGGACACCGATATATTCATGTTCGGCTTTTACATCAAGAACAATATCAGCGTCGCTTTCCGCTGTTTTGCCGGCGGCATACTGGTTGGCATCGGCACGCTGCTGGTACTGTTTTTCAATGGCCTGTTCATCGGCAGCGTCGCCGGGCATTTAACGCGGCTCGATTATGTCGACACCTTTTACCCCTTCGTTGTCGGTCACGGTTCTTTCGAGCTGACCGCGATCGTGTTCAGCGGCGCCGCCGGACTCAGGCTCGGTTACGCGATTATCAATCCGGGGCCGTTCAGCCGGCTCGATTCGCTGCGTCTTTCCGGGCGCGACGCGGTGCCGATGCTGTACGGTATATTCCTGATGCTCGTAATCGCGGCCTTTCTCGAGGCGTTCTGGTCTTCGAGTACCACCCTCGGCAATGAAATCAAGTATGCGGTCGGCGCGCTGTTATGGGCGCTGGTGCTGCTTTACTCGTTTTCCGGACGGCGTTATGAATCTCGATAAGCTGCAGGTGAACGCCATTATCCGTTCGGGATGGCAGTCGGTAGACCTCGGCTTTCTGATGGCGCGCGCCTGGTTCCGGCCGCTCTACCTGGCCGGCCTGTTGGCGATGCTGCCGCTGGCGCTGGTGTTATGGCTGATATTCTGGCAATCGCCGTTCTGGGCGCTGGCAATTACCTGGTGGCTCAAGCCTTTCTGGGAGCGGATGCCGCTGTTCATCGCCAGCCGCAAGCTGTTCGGCGAGGAGGCGAGCCCGTGGTCTAGTATCCGTTCTTTTCCATTGAAAGATATTCTGCCGTGGTTGCTGTGGCGCCGCTTTTCGATGCAGCGCGCCTTCGATAACCCGGTCACCGTGCTCGAGGAACTGAAGGGCGAACAGCGCCGCCAGCGGCTGCGCGTGCTGCACGGCAAGTACAGCGACGTTGCGCTGGGCAACCAGTTCATCTGCTTCTGTTTCGAACTGCTGGCCTGTTTCGGCATTGCCCTGATACTCGATTTTTTTACGCCCGAGTCGTTCGACCTCAAACTTTACGACGTCTATGGCGATCTTAGCCTGCTCGGCGCGTGGGTATTCAGCCTGTCGGGCCTGCTGGCGATGACGCTGACGATGCCGTTTCACAGCATGGCCGGATTTGCGCTCTACCTGAATCGCCGAATCGAACTCGAAGCCTGGGATATCGAGATCAGTTTCCGTAACCTGGCCAATCGCAAGCGTATCGGCGAATCGCGGCCGGCCGGCCTGCTGGCCTCGATGGTGCTGGCGTCACTGATTGCCCTGGCGATTCCGGGCGGCGCCGAAGCGGCGATCGACCACGACCGCGAGTCGGCGTCGAAGCTGATCGAGGAGGTGCTGCAGGGAGAGGATTTCGGCCAGCAAAGAACGGTACGCAAATGGCGTTTCAAGGACTGGAGCGAGGAAGTCGATGAAGAGTCCTTCCCCGAATGGATGATCGAGTTTTTCGAATGGTGGGAGGAGAACGTCGACTGGTCGACAGATTTCAGCGGCGCCGCCGGGCTGCTCAAGATCGTGCTGGTAATTCTTGCGCTCGTGCTGGTGATATACCTGTTGCGTCGCTATCGCGGACCGCTGTCGAGCCTGGGTCGCGGCGCGAGGCGTGAAACCGCGCCCGAGGTGCTGTTCGGTCTCGATGTCACGCCGCAAAGCCTGCCCGCCGACGTGCCGGCGCAGGTGATGCAGCTATGGGCGGCGGGCAGTTATCGCGAGGCCTTGAGCCTGCTTTACCGTGCCTCGCTTTCGCGCCTGATCGAAAAGTACGAGCTCGCGTTTCGCGCCAGCCATACCGAAGCGGAATGCGCCGCGCTGGTCAGGGCCCAGGGCGTCGATTCTTTGAGCGAGTATTTCTGGCAATTAACCCTGGTGTGGCGGCGACTGGCGTATGGGCACCAGGTGCCGGACAGTGAAATCGTGCAGGACCTGTGCCAGGGCTGGACGAGCGAGTTTACCGATGAGCCGCAATAGACTCCCCGTCATGCCGCTGTTGGCGCTGGTTGTGCTCGGCCTGTTTGGCTGGTTCCTCTATGTCAATATCGAGTTTTACGATGAAACCGAGGATTCGAGCTGGAGCATCGAAGCCTTGACCAATCCCTATTTCGCCGCGCAGGTATTCATGACTCGCAGCGGAATCGACACCATCGACGTCGACAGCCTGGGCCGGCTCGAACGGCTGAATTCGGTGGGTACGCTGTTTTTCAGCGACGACAACCAGGTTCAGTCGCCGCGCCAGCTGCAGCAGGTAATGGATTGGCTGGATGTCGGCGGCAACGTGATCTACAGCGCCAGCTCGGTCGCCCACGACGACGACCTGTTGCTGGCCGAGTTCGAAATCGAGGTCGACTGGGCCGACTACGATGACAAGGACAGGAGCGAGGACAAGCCGTTCAGCGAAACCATGCGCGAATACAATCGCCAACTCGAAGAAGGCAAGACCCGGGAAGAGATCGCGCAATCGCTCGCCGGCAATGAAGTTTCCCTGACCAGGGTAAGTTTTGGCGATGATATCGGCGACCTCGACGTCGCTTTCGAAAACAGCCGGATATTGTTGCATCCATCCTTTGACGACACCGACCACGATTCGAGGCATACGCCTTTCAGCTGGTCGGCCTCGGATCATGGTGTTCACATGATGCAGTTCGAGCTCGGCAGCGGACTGTTAACCATCGTCTCCGATCCGCAAATCTGGACTTCGTACCAGATCGATCGTCACGACCATGCCTACCTGCTGTGGTTGCTCAGCGCGGAGGACGGGGATTTCGCGATTCTGCGCTCGGTGGTGCGCGATACCCTGTGGACACTGATCAAACGCAACGCCAGCGAATTACTGATTGCCAGTGCCGTGTTGCTGATGCTGTGGATATGGCGCTCGGCATACCGCTTCGGCCGCCTGCAGCCTCGCGACCTGTCGCGCACGCGCGCGCTGGGCGAACATTTTTCCACCGTTTCGCACTACCTGTGGCATCGCCGCCACGGCGGCTACCTGATCAAACCCCTGCGCCAGCAGGTGCTGCGCCGCGCCAGCCTGACCCTGCCCGAGTTTTCGCGCGCGGACCCGGAACGGCAGAACGAA
>CALJQI010000054.1 GCA_937980285.1 uncultured Gammaproteobacteria bacterium
GTCTCACTCACGGCCGGCCAGCTCCTGTATTGAATTCAGTATTTGCCGCGGCGTTATGGTTTCGCCGTCGATTCGATTGAGCCCTTCGATGCTGCAGCCCTGGGGCCGGTAGCGCTCGATTTCGGTGATCAACTGGCCGGCGTTCATTTCCGCGACCAGCACGCCGCGTTTGCCGTCGACCAGCGATTCGAAGGTCCTGACCGGAAACGGCCACAGCGTAATCGGCCGGAACATGCCGACGCGTATGCCCTGGTCGCGCGCCTGCTTGATCGCGCGGCGGGCGGCGCGCGCGGTGATGCCGAAGGCGACCACCAGGTAGTCCGCATCGTCGCAGGCAATCGCCTCGTAGCGTTCGATCGCTTCGGCGTGAACATCGATCTTGTCCAGGATTCGCTGCAGGTATTGATCGACCAGCTCGGGCTCCTGGGTCGGAAAGCCGCTCTCGGCATGGGTCAGCCCGGTGGTATGACTGCGAAATCCGTCGCCCGGGCGAACCATTTCGGGCACCAGGTCGTCGCCGCTGGCGTAAGGGAGGAAATCCGGCGTCGGTTCGCTCGCCCATTTGCGATTGGCGATCTCGACCTCGGCGCTATCCGACAGCCGTACCGGTTCGATCAGGTGGCCGAGGGCTTCGTCGTAAAGCATGATCACCGGCACGCGCAACTGCTCGGATATATTGAAGGCGCGAATCGTCTCGCGGTAAATCTCCGGCACCGAATCGGGAGTGATGACGACGATCGGATGATCGCCGTGGGTGCCCCAGCGCGCCTGCATGACGTCGGCCTGCGCGGGCCGCGTGGGCAAGCCTGTGCTTGGCCCGCCGCGCATGACGTTGACGATCACACAGGGCACCTCGGCGCCGGCGGCGTAACCGAGGTTTTCCTGCTTGAGCGAGAAGCCCGGGCCGCTGGTTGCGGTCATGGCCTTCATGCCGCCCATCGAGGCGCCGACGATGGCGCCCATCGACGCGATCTCGTCTTCCATTTGAATGAACACGCCGTCGACGCGCGGCAGCTCTACCGACATGCGTTCGGCCACTTCGGATGACGGCGTAATCGGGTAACCGGCGTAAAAACGGCAGCCGGCGGCGATAGCGCCGAGCGCGCAGGCGTGATTGCCTGGCAGGTTGACGGTGTCGGATGGGGCTGAGTCTGGCATATTGGTATCAGGCTTGCTGTCTGGGTTTGAGGTCGATGGCGAAATCCGGGCACAGGCGCTCGCAGATGCGGCACAGCGTGCATTTCTCCGGCGCGTGCAGAACCGCGATTTGCTGTTCGTCGAGGCTGAGGCAGCGCTCGGGGCAGAACTTGACGCAAATGTCGCAGCGCTTGCACCAGGCGCGGTTGATGGTCGGCAATTCGAACTCGGGTTCGTGCTCCACCTGCTCGATCGGCGGCGGCATATCGAGGTCCCGGCCCGGATCGAAATCGGCCGGGTTGTGGGTTTCGACCCATTCACGACCGCGATCGAAAGCCAGCATATTGATATCGACGGCTTTCGGCGGCGCGAACATGCGGATTGCGTCGCGCCAGTCGTCGGCGGGAAAATCCAGCGTGGTCGACATCATGCCCAGCAGCAGCGTGTTGCCGGCCTTGGCGTTACCGAGCTCCTGCGCGATCTGGCCGGCGTTGACGGCATAGCAGTTGGCCACCTGTTCGATGACGTCGACCACGGTCTCGCGCGCGTAACCGCTGCCGGCGCCGTGCTTGCGGTCGCGGCAGGCGAACGGCGGCACGATCTGCTGGGTATCGACGATGAAGATACCGCTATCGGGTTTCAGGTAAGACAGCCAGCGCAGGCCCTCGGCCCACTCCAGCGCCACCAGCACATCGGCCTCGCCGAGCGGGATGGTCGGTGAGTAAACCGTGTCGCCGAAACGCACGTGGCTGAACACCGAGCCGCCGCGCTTGGCCATGCCGTGCACTTCGCTTTGCTTGACCTCGTAGCCCTGGCGCTGGCATAGCGTCGCCAGCACCTTGGACACCATGATCACGCCCTGGCCGCCGACACCGACGATGAGCACGTTGACCGGGCCCGCGGCGGCATGCGCGGCCGGTGCCGACTGCGGCCGCGGGATTTCGTTCATTCTGGTGGAATCATCCATTGGTTTCGAAGGCCGCCACGGGCTTGATGCAGTTGGTGGCGCTGACCTGCGCGCACAGGCTGCAGCCGATACAGTTGGGTTCGTCGATCTTCACCTTGCGGTGACCCTCGAACAATTCGTCCGACCAGGTCAGCGCCGGGCAGCCCAGGTTCATGCAGGTCTGGCAGCCGGTACAGGCCTCGGCGTCGACGCGAAACGGCTCGCCCTTGATCTTCACCGGGTCGAGCACGCAGGGACGGTCCATGATCACCACCGAGACGCCGTTGTAGAGCGTGGCTTCGCGCAGGAACTGGAACACGTTGCCCATGTTGTAGGCGTCGATCTTCTTGATCCAGGTGATGCCGAGCGAGCGGATCAAGGCCTCGTAGTCGGTCTTGTGCACTTCTTCGCCGCGCAGGTTGCGCCCGGTTCCCGGGTGATCCTGGCCGCCGGTCATGGCGGTGATATGGTTATCGAGCAGAACCACGGTGATGTTGACATTGTTGTACACCGCGTTGATCAGCGGCGGGATACCGGCATGCAAAAAGGTCGAGTCGCCGATGGTGGCGACAATCGGTCGCGTCTCGCTGCCGGCCAGCGCCATGCCGGTCGCGTTGGCGATGCTCGAGCCCATCGACACCGTGGTATCGATGGCTTTCAGCGGCTCCACCGCCGCCAGCGTATAACAGCCGATGTCGCCGGAGACGCGCGCGTTGAGCGCGCGTAACGCCATGTAGGCCCCGGTATGGGGGCAACCGGCGCATAACAGCGGCGGGCGCGGCATCGCCTGCACGCTTGCCGGCGGCCTCGCCTTGCTGGTCTCCAGCAGGCCGGCCTTTTCCAGGCCTTCGCGAATCACGTCCGGTGAGAACTCGCCCTCGCGCGGGAACAGCGATTTGCCCTCGACCTCGAATCCCATCAGCTTCATTTCGTTTTCGACGATCGGCTCGAGCTCTTCGACTACGATCACGCGATCGACCGCGGAGCAGAATTCGCGCAGCCGGTTCTCCGGCAGCGGGTAGGAGGCGCCGAGCTTGAGCACATGCGCCTGCGGCATCAGTTCCTTGACATAGCTATAGGCGGTGCTCATGGTGACGATGCCGACCGACTGGCTGCCCTGCTCCCAGCGAATCAGGTCCGAATCCTCGAAGTATTGCCTGAGCTGCTTCTCACGCTCGAACAGAGCGCTGTGGCGCAAGCGTGCGTGCCCCGGGATCATGACGTTCTTTTGCGGATTTTCGTTGAAACCGAGCGACGCGTTTTCGTGGCGTTCGCCGACTCGCACCAGGCTGCGGGTATGCGATAGTCGCGTAGTGCCGCGGACGATGACCGGGGTATCGAAGCGTTCGCTGATATCGAACGCGAGTTTGGTGTAATCGAGCGCTTCCTGCGCATCCGACGGCTCCAGCACCGGCACCATCGCCAGGTGGCCATAGATGCGAGTGTCCTGTTCGTTTTGCGAACTGTGAATGCCGGGATCGTCGCAAACCACCAGCACCAGTCCGCCGTTGACGCCGATATAGGTTTGCGACATCAACGCGTCCGCCGCGACGTTGAGACCGACGTGCTTCATCGAGGTCATTGCGCGCGATCCGGCAAAAGACGCGCCGATGGCGACATCGAGCCCCACTTTTTCGTTGGTCGCCCACTCGGCCTTGACATCGTCGGCCGGGAACTTGCCGAGGCTCTCCATGATTTCGGTACTGGGCGTGCCCGGGTAGGCCGCGGCCACCTTGACCCCCGCTTCCCAGGCGCCACGGGCGATTGCCTCGTTGCCCATCAGCGGCAGAATTTCAGACTGGTTGGCGTCGTTTAAAGACTCCCCGTTTCCGCTATTGTGATCCAGCGGTTGTGCTGTGATTTGAGCTGTCATTGGTTGCCTATTTGGTTCTCAGGCTTAATATGTTACAGATTCTCAGGCTTTTGTCACTTGATCTGTATCATTTTTCTGGGACTTAAAATAGCTTATAGCCTTGTGCTCTAGCGGTAGAATAGCGTCGGCAGATACAGTGAAATCGCCGGAATCAGCGTAATCAGCGCCAGGCGAAAGATATCGGCGAACCAGAACGGGGTCACGCCGCGAAATATGGTGCTGGTCTTGACATCCTTGAGCACGCCGCTCAAAACGAAGACGTTGAGCCCCACTGGCGGCGTGATC
>CALJQI010000055.1 GCA_937980285.1 uncultured Gammaproteobacteria bacterium
GACCTGCCTGCAATACGACCTGCACGTCAAGATCATCAACCTGAACAACCGTTATCTCGGCATGGTGCGCCAGTGGCAGGAATTTTTCTACGAAAAGCGCTATTCGCATGTTTACATGGATTCGCTGCCCGATTTCGTCAAACTGGCCGAGGCCTATGGTCATGTCGGCATTCGTGTCGACGATCCCGGCGACTTGAAGGATGCGATGAAGGAAGCTTTCAAATTGAAAGACAGGACTGTTTTTCTCGATATCATTACCGACCAGGAGGCCAACGTTTACCCGATGATCTCGGCCGGCAAGGCGCATAACGAAATGGATATTTCACCACTGCAGCAGGCCAGGCAGGCCGCGCTCAAGGAAAAGGGAGAGCTGGTTTAATGCGGCATATCATTTCACTGCTGGTCGAGAACGAGGCCGGCGCACTATCCCGTATTTCCGGCCTGTTCTCGGCGCGCGGTTACAACATCGAATCGCTGACGGTGGCCACCACCGAAGACCAGACGTTGTCGCGCATGACCATCATCACCACCGGCTCCGACCGCATCATCGAGCAGATCACCAAGCAGCTCAACAAGCTGGTCGACGTGGTCAAGCTGCAGGACATTACCGAGGGTAACTTCATCGAGCGCGAAATGATGTTCGTCAAGGTCAAGGCCGAGGGCGATACCCAGCGCGGCGAAGTCAAGCGCCTGTCCGATATTTTCCGCGCTCGCATCATCGATGTCACCGATACCACTTTTTGCATCGAGCTGACCGGTTCCGGCTCCAAGCTCGATGCCTATATCAAGGCTTTGCATGAGAATAATATCGTCGAAGTCGTGCGCTCCGGCTCAATGGGGATTTTACGAGGCGAAAAAGCGCTGACTTTGTAAAACCGGCCTGAACTTTTTTATAACAACACACTAACCAGTTTCGACACGAGGCAGTTATGAACATTTATTACGATAAGGATTGCGATCTATCCATCATCCAGGGGAAGAAGGTCACCGTCGTGGGCTATGGCTCGCAGGGGCACGCGCATGCGAATAATCTCAAGGATTCGGGTGTCGACGTTACCGTCGCGCTGCGTGAAGGCTCCGCTTCGGCGGCCAAGGCGGAGGCCGCCGGCCTGACCGTAAAAAACACCCCTGACGCGATCCGCGAAGCCGACCTGGTCATGATCCTGACCCCGGACGAGTTCCAGCGCGATCTTTACGAAAACGAAATCGAACCCAATATCAAGCAGGGCGCGGCGATGGCCTTCGCCCACGGTTTCGCGATTCACTACAACCAGGTGGTGCCGCGCGCCGATCTCGACGTCATCATGATCGCACCCAAGGCGCCGGGCCACACCGTGCGCTCCGAATTCGTCAAGGGCGGCGGTATTCCGGACCTGATCGCGATTCAGCAAGACGCTTCCGGCATGGCGAAAGAACTCGCCCTGTCCTACGCCGCCGGCATCGGCGGCGGGCGCACCGCGATCATCGAGACCACCTTCAAGGATGAAACCGAAACCGACCTGTTCGGCGAGCAAACCGTCCTCTGCGGCGGCACCATCGAACTGGTCAAGGCCGGTTTCGAAACCCTGGTGGAAGCCGGCTACGCGCCCGAACTGGCCTATTTCGAATGCCTGCACGAGCTCAAGCTGATCGTCGACCTGATTCACGAGGGCGGCATCGCCAACATGAATTACTCGATCTCGAACAATGCCGAATTCGGCGAGTATCACACCGGCAAGAGTATCATCAACGAGGAAAGCCGCTGGGCGATGAAGGAATGCCTGGAAAACATCCAGAACGGCAGTTACGCCAAGCAGTTTATCGCCGAGGGCGCTGCCAACTATCCGAGCATGACCGCCGAGCGACGCAACAACGCGGCGCATGAAATCGAGCAGGTCGGCGCGCGGCTGCGTTCGATGATGCCGTGGCTCAGCGCCAACGCGCTGGTCGACAAGTCGAAGAACTAGGCACCATGGCGGGCGCCCGGCGTCCGCCAGCTTGAAAATGGACGACGCCAACCCGAAAGAATCCCGCAAGAACATGCGCAAGGGCATCTATTTGTTGCCCAACATGTTTACCACCGGCGCTCTGTTTTGCGGCTTTTACGCCATCATTGCGGCCATGAACGGCCGTTTCGAAATTGCCGCTATCGCAATTTTCCTGGCCGGGCTGCTCGACGGCCTCGACGGCCGCGTGGCGCGCATGACCAATACCCAGTCGGCCTTCGGCGCCGAGTACGACAGCCTCGCCGATATGGTTTCCTTCGGCGTCGCCCCGGCGCTGGTCGTCTACCTGTGGTCACTGGTGTATTTGCGCGACGTTTCAATCGTCATGGGCAAACTGGGCTGGCTGGTGGCCTTCATCTATGCAACCGCAACGGCTTTGCGGCTGGCGCGGTTCAATACCCAGATCGGAACCGCCGACAAACGTTATTTCCAGGGGCTCGCCAGCCCGGCTGCGGCCGCGGTGGTGATGGGTTCGGTGTGGGTTTGCGAATCCTACGGCATCGCCGGAGAGGACGTTACCTACGCGGCGCTGCTGATGACGCTGGC
>CALJQI010000056.1 GCA_937980285.1 uncultured Gammaproteobacteria bacterium
ATTCTTCGAGTGGAAAGACTACCCGCAGGCGATCGCCTCGGCACAACGCCTGATCGATAACAAGAACGTGGAGCAGAAAACCAAGAAAGACGCCTGGGCAATTCTCTCCGATTCGCAATTCTCGACCGCGGACTACGCAGCCGCCGAAAAATCCTATCTGACGCTGCTTGGTTTCATGCCGAAACAGGACAAGGAAAGGAAACCTGTGCGCGAACAGATCGCGGCCAGTATTTACAAGCAGGGTGAAATCGCCCGCGACAGCGGCAACCACCTGCTGGCGGCGCAGAATTTCACCCGTCTGGGGCAGGTTATCCCGGAATCTTCCAAGCGCGTGGTCGCCGATTACGACGCCGCCACGGCCTATGTACAACTGCAGGACTGGCCGACCTCGATAAGCCACCTGGAAGCCTTTCGAAAAAAATATCCGAAAAACAAAAAACTGCAGGACGGCGTTACCGAAAAGCTGGCGCTGGCCTACAGCAAAAGCGGAAACCAGTCGCTGGCGGCCAGGGAAATTCTGAGCTTGTCGAAGCTGCCCGGTACACCCGAACGCAAGCGCGACCTGATGTGGCGCGCCGCCGAGTTGTACCAGGAATCGGGCCAGTCCGGTCGCGCGATCGGGATATACAAGAATTACGTCAAGCTATACCCCTACCCGCTGGAACGCTCGATGGAACTGCGCCACAAAATTGCCGAATCCTATCGCGCCAGCAACGATACCCGAAACCTTCATCTCTGGCTTAACGAGATCATACGCGCCGACGCCAACGCGAAATCGAAGAGCAACGCCCGCAGCAAATACCTCGCCGCCACCGCCAGCCTCGAGCTGACCGAACCGCTGCGCCGCTCTTATCACAAGGCGAAGCTCACCGTGCCGCTCAAGACCAGCCTGCGTAAAAAGAAAAAACTGATGCAGCAGTCGATCGACGCCTATGGCAAGGCGATGAAGTACCAGGTCGAGGAAGTCACCACCGAGGCGACTTTCCAGATCGCCGAGATTTATCATGATTTCGCCAAGTCGCTGATGAATTCACAACGACCCAAGGGGCTCGACGAAGACCAGCTCGAGGAATACGAACTGTTGCTCGAGGAACAGGCCTTTCCGTTCGAGGAAAAGGCTATCGATATTCACCTGACTAATTTCAAGCGCATACCTCAGGGCACCTACGACGAACCGACCAAAAAGAGTTTGAAAGTTCTGGGCGAGTTGATGCCGTTTCGTTTCGCCAGGGTAGAAAGCGCCGATGCTTATGTCGATATTCAATAACAAAAAGGCTTGCCTGCTGCTGGTGGCGCTTGTTACAGCCTGCCAGAGTGGCCCCGAGCAGCAACCGGCCCCCGAGCCGGCGGTCGAAACCGCGCCCGAAACAGCGCCCGAAACCGTAACTGAAACAGCAGCCGAGACCGCCGCTGAAACGGAAGCCGGAGCAGCACCAGAGGAGGTAACCGCGGCGGAAGCGCTTCCCGAGGCAGAGGATTTCAATCAGAAGTTCTACGAAGAAGCGGTGGCCTCGCTGAAAAACGGTGAAACCGAGCTCGCGCTGGAATTGCTGAAACAGGTAAGCATCGACGCCCCCGACAAGCCTCATATCTTCACCAACATCGGCCTCGCCCATTTCAGCCTGCAGCAGCTCGAGCTTGCCGAACAGGCTTTTCAGGAAGCGCTCATGCGCAACGATGACGACGCCGTGGCGCACAATCATCTCGGCATATTGCATCGCCAGAAAGGCGAATTCGAAGAGGCGCGTAAACGCTATCAGCGCGCGATAGATATCGACTCCAGTTACGCGCCTGCCTATCTGAACCTGGGTATTCTGTTCGATATATACTTCCAGGATCTCAAGCTGGCGTTACAGCACTACCAGAAGTACCTGGCGCTAACCACTACCGAGAATTCACAGGTTAACGGCTGGATCACCGACATTGAGCGCCGCCTCAAAAGCGGCGCTTCCAGCTCATAGGAATAGAAAATGAGAAAACTTTCGCTACACTTCTTACTAATCTTTGCTATTTCAGGTGTTGCAAACCTGAATGCGCAGGAAAAGCTGCAAATGGAAGGCACAGAAATTACCGGAAACAAGGAGTTGCCCAAGGTTCTGTATATCGTTCCATGGAAATCGATCGAGCGTTTCGATATTAAATCGCCGCAGATCAAGAGCATTATGGAGCAGAAGCTGGGCCCTATAGATCGAGCTTCATTTAAACGAAAAATTCATTATTATGACGCCATTTTTTCAAAGGCGAAGCTGGATTAATCCGGCACCAGAATAATACAGCGGAGATTCTCGCGATGAACGAAATGTTAACCACAGTTATCAGGTTTTTCCAGGACGGTGGGCCCTTCATGTACCCCATACTGGCGGTGTTGGCGATCGGCCTGGCTATCACGCTGGAACGATGGCTCCATCTAACCTACGCCAAGGCGAAGAATCGCAGGATGATCGCCAAGCTGATGCCGCTGGTGGCCAAGGGCGAAGTCGCCAGCGCCAGCAAGCTGGCGCAGGGCTCCACCGCCACGGTGAGTCGAATCCTGCTGCAGGGCATGGAGCATTACAAGACGGCGCGACGGCGCGACGATTTCGAGTCGGCCATGGACGAGAGCATCATGGAAGCTATTCCGCGTCTCGAAAAACGCACCCACTATCTCGCTATGTTTGCCAACATCGCCACCCTGCTCGGCCTGCTGGGAACCATCATCGGCCTGATCAAGGCGTTTACCGCGGTCGCGCAGGTAGATCCGTCGATGAAGGCGGAAATCCTGTCGACCAGTATCTCGGTAGCGATGAACACCACCGCCTTCGGCCTCATCGTCGCCATCCCGCTGCTGTTTTTCTACACGGTACTGCAGACCAAGACGACCGAAATCGTCGACAGCCTGGAAATGACCGTGGTCAAGTTCGTCAACCACCTGTCGCGCGTTAAAAACAACGGCCAGTAGCAGCCCGATCCCATGCCTAGACGGACACACCGCCGCAAGCATCCCGCCGTGGAATTGAATATTACCGCCTTCATGAATCTGATGGTGGTACTGGTGCCGTTCCTGCTGATGACCGCGGTCTTCAGCCACATCACGATTCTCGATCTGAATCTGCCGCCACCCGGCGCCAACAAGGATGTCAAGCAGCCGAAAAAGCCGCCCTACGAGCTGCGCGTAACGATTCGCAAGAACATGATGGTGCTGTCCGACAATCGCCTCGGCCTGATCAAGCGCATCCCGGCGAAAGGCAAGGAACATGATTTCGCCCTGCTCAAGGAAACCCTGAAGCAGGTCAAGGCGCGTCTCCCGGATCACACCAACATCACCATTCTGGCGGAACAGAAGACTCGCTACGACGACCTGATATCGGCGATGGACAGTTCGCGTTCCTACCGCGCCCAGGTCGACGGCGAATGGGTGTTCGCGGAACTGTTTCCGGACATTTCAATCGGCGATGCCGCGAAGTAAATCCAGGATATCGAATCGATGAATACTTCCCGACGCTCCAAACGCATGCATCAACGCCGCACTCGCGACAGCAAGCGCAGTGCCGTGCTGAACATGGTGTCGCTGATGGATATTTTCACCATCCTGGTATTTTTCCTGCTGGTTAACGCCACCAGCACCGAGGTTCTGCCGTCGCCGAAAAATATCACCCTGCCCGAAGCGGCCGCCGAAAAGCTGCCGACACGCAACCTCGTGATCGCGGTAGACGAGAAAATCATACGCCTGCAGGGTACACCCATTATTACCGTGGAAGATGCGCTCAAGGGCGACAAGAACACGATCCAGCGGCTGTACAACGCGCTCAAGAGGGCCTCGCTCAGCGTCAGGGACATTACCGACAAGAAAGGCGTTACCATCATGGGTGACCAGGAAATACCCTACCACCTGCTGAAGAAAATAATGCTGACCTGTGCCGGCGCGAATTACACCAATATTTCCTTTGCGGTCAATCAGAAGGCGGCTGAAGGCTGATGGCGGCGGCGAAAATAAAGAATACGGCTCCCTCCGAGCCATATCTGCCCTGGGCAGATGACCGCGAGGACCGAAGTTTTCGCTGGATGCTGTTGATCATGCTGCTGCTGTTCATGAGCGCCGGCGTGGTGATGAACCTGGTCAAGCTGCCGGAGGTTGTGCAAAAGAACCTGGTCGACGTTTCCCCGCGGCTGGCAAAATTGATCCTGGAAAAACAAAAGGTCAAACCGCCACCGCCGAAGAAGGTGATACCGAAGAAGGAAGAGAAGAAAAAGGAGGAGCCGAAGAAGAAGAAGGAGGAAAAGAAAAAAGAGGTTAAAAAGCCGGATGCGCGCGAGGTCGCAAAACAGAGCGGTTTGATCGCCTTGAGCGACGAACTCGAAGACCTGCGCGAGAGCTTCGACCTTGACGACACGCTCAAGCTGCCCCAGCAAACCGCGGGTAAACAGGAGGTCAAGGTCGCGACCGCGAGCAACCTGCTGACCGCCACCGCCGGCCAGTCCAGCGGCGGCATCAAAACCGACACGCTGAATCGCAATCTCAAAACCAGCGAGCTGGCGCAGCGCCAGACCACCCGGGTGGAAAGCAAGATCGAGTCCGACGAAAAACTGGCCAAGGCGGTGACCACGGCCAAGAAACAATCCGCCGGCGGCGTGGGTAAGCGCAGCGCCGATGAAATCGAGCGCGTGTTCCAGAAGAACAAGGGCAGTATTTTCAATCTCTACAACCGCGCGCTGCGCAAGAATCCGTCGCTGGCGGGCCAGGTCGTGGTCGAGTTGACGATTTCCCCGGGCGGCCAGGTGACTGCGGTAAACATCCTTTCCAGCGAGCTGGGCGACGAAACACTCGAGCGCAAACTGGTGTTGAGAATCAAGAAGTTCAAGTTCGCCAAGTCGAACGTCGCGGAAATTACCGTTACCTACCCGATCGAATTCCTGCCTTCCTGATCACTATCGATGCAAGCGCTGTCCATTGAAACCAGCCGCCTGCAGATTCGGTGGCTGGATCCGGACGACGCCGGGTTCATACATACTCTGGTCAACGACCCCGACTGGATACGATTCATCGGCGACAAGCGTGTGCGCGACCTCGAAGATGCCCGTAACTACCTCGAAACCGGCCCCTTGGCCATGTACCGCAAGCACGGCTTCGGCCTCAATCGGGTAGCGCTGAAAGACAGCGACCTGGCCATCGGCATCTGCGGCATACTGCAGCGCGAATCCATGCCGGAGCC
>CALJQI010000057.1 GCA_937980285.1 uncultured Gammaproteobacteria bacterium
TCGAACACCGGGTGCAGGTTGGCGATCGGCCGAGCGTAGGGGTTGTCACCGGCGTCGTTCATCAGCCAGCAGTGACCGTAGGCGATGCGCCGGTTCTGTTCCTCCGGGTTGCCGAAGTTCCCCGCCGACCAGCTTTCGATCAATACCCTGGAGGCGTCGTCGAGGCCGCGCAGCCTGAGCGCGGCGAGAAAATCGTCGTCGTTGCGCGCAAGCTCGCAGGCCATTGCGAATTCATCGGGTACGATGCGCGCCTGCATGCCCTCGAGGTGTCGCCAGTGCTGCAGCGAATCGCTGGCGAACAGGACGATGCCGCTGAGCGTACGGTTGCTCGAAGGTTCGTAGCAGCAGACATAGGCGCCGCGCTGGTCGGGGAACTGGCCGGATTCGTCGAGGCTGATGGTTTCGAACCAGGCCGTCGCGTCGAGCCCGCCGTCGCGGCGGACGACGCTCACGGCCTGGCGGATTTCAGTTTCGTCCAACGGTGCTTTCGACTGGTTCATATGGTTATCCTCCTGGATGCCGATGGTACCCCAGAACACGTTCGCGCGGCATCCGACGAGGCGCGGTCCTTCGGCAGTGCAAGGCCTTCGAGCTCACGTTGCCGGTTAGCTTTTGCGGAAGCAGAGCATTTCGCAGCGCGGGCATTGCCAGGCGGCGATCACCGCCTGGCCGCCGGTGCCGGTGATGCTGATTTTATCGAGGTCGATCTGTTGCAGGTTCTTGCGCGACCATATTCCGGTGTCGCCGTGATGCGACCAGAACAGCGCCGAGCCGAGACCGCGGACGTAAAGATAGCCATCCTCGAGGTCGCTCTCGCAGGATGGGCATTTCGGGTTGCTGCCAGTCATTTGCGCGTAACCTCCTTATCGATTGAGCAGTAAATAAATGTAAATCATCGGCGGCCGGCTGTCATTGGCGCCGGCGGCATGATTTCAACTTCTCGATTTGAACCAGGCGCGCAGCGCGAGGATGGAGCCTGTCAACGCTACCAGCGCGCCGATTGCGGGGGCGACCAGGTAGGCCATGACGCGCGACGGATCGGCGGCATGCAGGTGCCCGCTGGTGAGTAAATAGGCGAAGGTTAGCACCAGCCCGACGATCGTAATCATCATGCCAGCGGAAAACGCGAACATGAGGTGCATCGCCAGTTTCAAATGGCAGCTTTTGCGGCTTTTATCGGGCGGCGTTTTCAATGGTCGTCGCCCGCGGTCGGTTTTTTAACGATCAATTCCACCGGCGCGATGTAACCGGCGGCGATATTGTCGATCATGTTATTTACCTTTGCCTGCGTGCTTTCTTTCAACAGGGTATGCAGCCCCAGCGCCGGCGGTCCGCCGCCCGCCGCTATTCTTTGTCGCAGGCGAGCGAAAAAATCGATCGCGAAATCGCGGCGATTGTTTTCGGCGCCGATGTCGAAGCCGGCTTCGCTCAGCGCCTGACGATATTGAGCGGGTTTTGCCAGGCGGCTGATGCTGTCGTCGTTCGCCCAGGGTACGGGATAAACCAGCTCGCCGGCATCGATTCGCATGACATCGTATACGCCGAAGGCCGCGCCCGCGCGCAGCACGCGAAAAATTTCCCGGAACAACTGCGCCTTGTCGTCGATGTTCATGCCGACGTGCAGCATGTAGCCGCCGTCGAAGGATTCGTCCGCGAACGGCATCGCCAGCGCGCTGCCCTGTTGCAGGCTGACCCTGTCCTGCAGCCCGACCCATTCGCACAGGCTGCGGCCGGTTTCGATGTATTCCGGCGTCAGGTCGATACCGCTGACATAACAGCCCAGACTGTCGGCGACGAAGCGCGCCGCGCCGCCGAGGCCGCAACCGACATCGAGCAGTTGCCGCGCGCTGCCGAAGCCCAGCTGGTCGAGCAGGTTTTGCGTTGCCGCGCGCCCGCCGATGTGGAATTCGTCGACCGGCGCCAGGTCCTCGATGGAAAGCTGATGCGGCTTTTTACCGAGCTCGGCCAGCGCCTTTTCGATTGCCGGCAGCAGTTCGCCGTGACTGTAGTGATCCGCAACCGATTCGTTGTCCGTCATGATCGATCTCCCGCTGCCGCGATCCCGTGCGGCGTATTTTGCAGAGGCCCTGCCGGCATACCCGTTTTCGGCCTACTTGGAGCCCGGCATTTTCATCAGCTCGGACACTTCGAGCGAACCGCCGATATCGAGGAACGGGCAGGCCCTTGCCATCGCCAGCGCCGCCTCCATCGAATCCGCCTCGACGATGGTGTAACCGGACATTGTCGATACGCCGCCGCTACTGACGCTGCCATCCGGGTTTACCGTGCTGGTGTCTTTCAGCGGGTTGGCCGGGCTGACGGCGGCGTCGCCGAGCGAGGACAGCCATTCCATGTACCTGGCGAAATGCTGCTGGCCTTCCTCCGCCGTGGCGGGCTGGTCGCCGCCGAGGTAAACGATAAGATATCGAGACATGATTTCCTCCTGCTTCTATTCGCTGATTTCCGAGGTGAAACCCGCAATCCCCGGCGGATTCGCAATGCGACGGTATGTCACCGATTTATTCAGCTCGATTCACCGCTGACTGTCCGTTAGACTCCGACTGGATGTCAAAGCATAAGCCCATGCCAGTGTTGCTGGCAACGATTAAAGCAGAG
>CALJQI010000058.1 GCA_937980285.1 uncultured Gammaproteobacteria bacterium
GAGATCAGTTCCTGCACGATGTTGTCTTCGACGACCTGTGCCGACAGGTGTTTATGGCTTTTGATTTGCGGGCCGAAGGTGGCTTCGCGCTGCTGGCTGAGAGCGCTGATCAGCTGTTCCTGCAAGTCCTGTTCGTGGTTCCCGGTTTCGGCCAGCATGCCGCGAAAATCGATCGCCTGTGAAAAGATCAGCCGCGTGTTGCGGCCGTGAAACAGCAGGGTGAAAAATTTTCGGCTGCGACCGGCCAGCGCCCAGGTGTCGGCGAACAGTACCTGTAGCCAGTTTTTGTGACGCGCCAGCGGTCTGCCCCAGAAAACCGATACCGGGACTATCTGCAGCTCGAGATCATCATCCTCGACGAAGGCCTGGATGAAGTCGGTCAGCATTACCGAGTGTTTGCGGCGGCGCCTGATCCAGTCGATCATCGGACTGCGCGCGGCGATACTGTATACCGAGTGATGCTTTTGCAGGCCGTCGATGGCGATCGGATCCCTGGGGTCGGGCAGATCGTAACCTTGGGCGATTTCGGTCAACACCAGCAGGTCGCTCAGCCCGCGATCGGCGAGCACGTACAGAACGGGGCGCTCGGGATCCAGCACTGTTTTTGGATTGTCGTCCGGGAAGACTTCTACCCTTACCCAGAGAAACAGTATCCAGCGTAGAAATCGATTAAACTGCCTTTTCAACAGGAACCTGTGCGCTTGTTACCAGTCACAGCATAATAACCTCTAGCCCGTAATTCGCACAGCCTCGCGCGGGCAGTCGTTTTACTCGCTTTGAAAAATATTGACCAGGAGTCTTTGCAATGAACAAAATCAGGCTGGAATTCAAAAACGCAGCCGGTGAAACGCTCGCCGGATTGCTGGAACTGCCCGAACGCGTCAGCGAAGTGTCCAGTATTGCCCTGTTTGCGCACTGTTTCACCTGCGGCAAGGATATCGCCGCCGCGTCGAGGATTAGCCGCGCGCTGGCGGCGCAGGGGATCGCCGTGCTGCGCTTCGACTTTACCGGCCTCGGCAACAGCGACGGCGATTTCGCCAACACCAATTTTTCATCGAACGTGCAAGACCTGTTACAGGCCGCGAAGGCACTGGAAGCGGAGTATCGGGCGCCGCAGATCCTGATCGGTCATAGCCTGGGCGGCGCCGCGGTGCTGGCGGCGGCGGCGCAGCTCGAGTCGGTGAGGGCGGTTGTGACTATCGGCGCGCCGGCGACCGCGGAACACGTGGCGCATTTGTTCCAGGATCAGGCCGAGGAGATCAAAAAACAGGGGCAGGCGAAGGTCAAACTTGGCGCGCGCGAGTTTTCGATCAAACAACAGTTTCTCGATGATATCGAAAACTACTCGAACACCGGCGCGATTCGCGACCTCGATGCAGCGCTGCTGGTGTTCCACTCGCCGCTGGATGCCATCGTGTCGATAGACGAGGCCGCTAAAATTTACCAGGCGGCGAAACACCCGAAGAGTTTTATCTCGCTCGACAGGGCCGATCACCTGCTGAGCAAGGCTGCGGACTCAGAGTACGTGGCGACGACGATTGCATCCTGGGCCAGTCGCTATCTTGAAATCGACAAGGCCGATGAAAGCGAGGCTGGTCACGATTTGATTGATGGCGAGGTGTTGATCGCCGAGCTCGATCACAAGTTTTTGCGCGCTATGTATAGCGATAGCCATTTCCTGCGCGCCGACGAGCCGTTGAAATACGGCGGCTCGAACCTCGGGCCTACACCCTATGATTTGTTGTTGATGTCGCTCGGGGCCTGTACCTCGATGACCCTGCGCATGTATGCCAATCGAAAGAAACTGCCGCTCGAAGATGTGCAGGTGCGACTGCTGCATGAACGCGTGCATGCCGAGGACTGTGTTGACTGCAAGGATAAAATCGAACGCATTACACGCCGCATTACGCTGATCGGTGAGTTGGACGACGAGCAGCGTCAACGATTGCTGGAGATTGCCGACCGATGCCCGGTGCATCGAACGCTGGAAAGCGATCCGCAAATCGTCACCGAGCTGGCCGATTGAGCCGTTTTAGAATTCCCGCGCCAGGCGCAGGCCGAAGGTGATATCAGGCGCCGAGCGCACCAGGATGTCCTCGGTGAAAAACAGGTCCAGCCGGTGGTTTTCGAATAATCGCAGAAAGCCGAGCCCGAGCAGGAGCTGGTACGATTCCTCGAAAGCCCTGAGCGCGCTGTCTTCGAGGGCGCCGGTATGCATATCGAGCTGCGCGGTGGCGACGAAGTTATCCCGGAAACGATAGTCGATACCCAGCTGGGCGACCCAGATATGATCGGCGGTCAATCCCTCCAGGTTGCCGTCGTCGCCCGGAAAACTGATGCCGAACATGCCGTAGGCGTTTGCCGCGGCGTTGATGCGCGCCTCGTGGGTAAGCCAGAAAGCGATATCGATGGCCTCGTTACCGCTGAAGTCCGAAGCCGAGCCGGTGGGCAGTTCGATGCCGGCAAAGTAAGCAGTAGTCCCGGTCGGCTGGTAGCCGACGCTGATGGCGATATCGCCGAGCCCCTCGCTGCTATCGGTTTGCGAGTACTCGACCACCCCGTCGCGACTATACTCGATGTTTACCTGGTCGCGTGGATTGTCGGGACGCTTACCCTCGGGTAAACCGAAAAAGTCGTGCCAGTCCTCGATAGTCCCGTCGAGTTCTCCGCCACGGTTAGCCATCAGCGGAATATTGACATGGGTCAGCCATTTATCGGCGCGATGGCTGAGGTCGAGTTCGTAGCGATAGTTTTCGACATCGATGATCAGGCTCTCTTTGCCCTTGTCGCGCTTTTGAAAATCGTTTGTAACCAACAGGCTATGATCGATTCGCCAGCCGTTTTCGGCGCTGGTCGGAACCAGCGACGGCAAGAACAGGGGCTGCAGCATCGGGTTGAGTTCGCGGGTGGCGAAACCGGCCGCGTTCAGGCCCTGGCTTGTGGCGCACAGCAGGCTGCTGGCGACAAGCGCGATCAGCTTAAGCCGTTTCATAGTCTCCGTGTTCGCGCGTGGCCAGAAACTCGATTTCAGGCCAGCGCTCTTCGGTCATGGTCAGGTTGACGCGCGAGGGCGCGATATAGGCCAGGTCGCCGGCATGGTCGAGCGCCAGGTTGCTGCGCATTTTGGTTTTGAATTCCTCCAGCTTCTTGCTGTCGCCGCAGCTGATCCAGCGCGCGGTATTGACGTTGACCGCTTCGAACTGGCACTCGACGCCGTACTCGTCCTTGAGCCGGTGCGCGACCACGTCGAATTGCAGAATACCGACCGCGCCGAGAATCAGGTCGTTGTTGGCCAGCGGGCGAAACAGCTGGGTCGCACCTTCCTCGCACAGCTGGGTCAGGCCCTTGAGCAGGGCCTTCATTTTCAGCGGGTCCTTGAGCTGGGCGCGTCTGAACAGTTCAGGTGCGAAGTTGGGAATGCCGGCAAAGGCGAGCTGTTCTCCCTGGCTGAAGCTGTCGCCGATGCGGATGGTGCCGTGATTGTGAATGCCGATGATGTCGCCGGTAAACGCCTCTTCCACGTGGCCCCGGTCAGCCGCGAAAAAAGTCAGCGCGTCGGGTATTTTCATATCCTTGCCGATACGCACGTGACGCACTTTCATGCCGCGTGTGTACTTGCCGGAGCAGATGCGCATGAAGGCGATACGGTCGCGGTGCTGCTTGTCCATATTGGCCTGGATCTTGAAGACGAAGCCGGTGAGCTTGTCTTCCTCGGGATCGACATCGCGGTTTCGGGTCGGCCGCGGCATTGGTGACGGCGCGTATTTGTTGAAGGCATCGAGCAGTTCGGCCATGCCGAAGTTGTTGATAGCCGAGCCGAAAAATACCGGCGTCAGCTCGCCGGCCAGGTAGGCGTCAAGGTCGAACTCGCTGGAAGCCCCGCGCACCAGTTCGATTTCCTCGCGAAATTCTTCCGCCATGCCGCCCAGTATCTCGTCGAGCTTGGGATTGTCGAGTCCGTCGATGACCTCTCCCGAGGATACCTTGTCGGCGTCGCTGGCTGAAAACAGGTGTACCGAATCGTCGAGTAAGTGAAACACGCCTTTCAGGCTCTTGCCCATGCCGATCGGCCAGGTAATGGGCGCGCAGCGAATCTTGAGCACTTCCTCGACTTC
>CALJQI010000059.1 GCA_937980285.1 uncultured Gammaproteobacteria bacterium
CCCAGATATAGTCCTGGTGGGGGCAAAGCGTGCCAGCTTTGACCAGCTCGGGTACCGAGATCTCTTCGTCGATCGGGCCGCACAGGGCTTCGTATCGGTTCCATTCGTGATCTTCGGAATCATAGGGCGGCGTCGCCGTCAACGATACCAGGGTCAGCTCGGGAATATCCCGGCATACCCGGTCCAGCGCGCGCCACCACTGCGAGCGCAGATGATGCGCTTCGTCGAGGATAATGACCTCGATTTCCCCTGCTTTCAGGGTCTGAATAAAGGCGTGTAACTCGGTGGCGCTAACGCCTTCGTCCAGTTCCAGCAGCTCGGCCTCGTCTTCGATTGTCGCCAGCTCTTCGCTCAGTTGCGAATGAATCGCCTGGTAGGTCACCGAGGTCAGGACCTCGGGTGCATGCAGATCCCTGCTGATCCAGGGCAGCGTCTCGTCTGCGCTGGTATCGCAGTAATCCGACAAGCGTTCGATCCACTGGTCGCGAATCACCCGCGTGGGCGACAGCACCAGGGTGGCTTTGCGCAGGCGCCTGAAAATTTCCAGCCCGAGGCTGGTTTTACCGGCGCCGGGCGCCGCCACCACGTGCAGGCGATTATCGCTCAGGTGACTGTCGATGGCGTCCAGCACGCGCTGCTGCGACGGCCGCCAGGGATAGCGGAAGTTCAGGGTTTCAAACGGCATTCGCGGCAATCCCCGTCATCCGGCGAGCAGAATCATGATGATGGCGCCGATGATTAGCGCGATGCCGGCGATTTCGACGCCGCTGACTTTTTCGCGGAAAAACAGCAGCGTGGCGATGAAAGTGAAGACCAGTTCGATTTGCCCGAGCGCGCGCACGTAGGTCGCGTTTTGCAGCGTGAAGGCGCTGAACCAGCCGATCGACGCCAGCCCGCCGCTGAGACCGACCAGCGCGGCCGGCCGCCAATGCCGGATTACCTGCTTCAATTGATCGGGTTCGCGCAAGCCGATCATGATAGCCATGATCGCGATTTGCAGGATGAGCACGATCAGCAGCGTGAACGAAGCCGAAACCAGAAAGCTGTCGGAACCGAGCGATAGCGACGCCGCGCGAAACAGAACCACGCTCATGCCCAGCCAGGCCGCGCAGGCGAGGCCGATTAACGTAGGAAAACGCCACAGCCCCACGACCAGGTTGCCGATGCTGAGTTTTGCCTGGCCGGCGCTAAGCACAACCAGGCCGAGCGTGCTCATGGCAATGGCGACTAACACAGGCAGGGTCAGCTTATCGCCGAGCAGCAGCAGGCCGAAGATGGCGACCATCACCGTTTCCAGCTTGGAAATGGTGGTGCCGACCGCGAAATTGTGGAACGAAAACAGCCACAGCAAAAACACCGTGAACATGATCTGGCAGATGCCGCCGAGCAGAGCGTAGGCCAGGAACCCGGCGCTCATCCCGGGCAACGGCTGTTGCTCGTAGACTATGACCGTGAAGAAAAAGGCCAGCGCGACAGGCCAGGCGTACAAAAACCGTACATAGGCCGCGCCCAGGGTCGAAAGCTTGCCCTGCAAGTGTTTTTGCAGCGCCGAACGGATGTTCTGAAAAAACGCAGCGCCGATAGTCAACGGGATCCACAGTTCCATGGACGGCAAGTGTATAGGAAAACCGCGTCATTGCAGCCCCGTGTCGCAGTCCATTTGCTATCATGCCCGCATAACAAAACGGGAAGCGTCGTAGTGTCCGACCATCATCTTGCTCAACTGAACATCGCCAGGCTGAAGTATGGCCTCGACGATCCCGAACTGGCCGATTTCGTCGCCCGGCTCGACGACGTCAACGCGCTGGCTGATGAATCTCCTGGCTTTGTCTGGCGCCTGCAGACCGAGGAAGGCGACGCCACCGCGATCGATTATTTCGGCCATGACTACCTGGTCAACATGAGCGTCTGGCAGGACGTCGAGTCGCTGCGCGAATACGCCTTTCGATCCGCCCATAAAGAAGTGCTGGCGCGCCGCAACGAATGGTTCGAGCGCATGGATGACGCCTACGCGGTGCTATGGTGGATTCCGGCCGGCAGCATTCCGAGCATCGAGCAAGCCGGCGAACGGCTCGAAAGCCTTCGCGCCAATGGGCCTAATCCGCGCGCGTTTACCTTCAAACAGATTTTCGAGCCTGGTTAAAGCGTCGCTCGATGATGTTTAGCCGCAACCTCGGAATCGCCCTGTTCGCGACCGTCATTGCCTTCAGCACGCTCTATATCCCGCAGCCGATGCTGCCGTTGCTGGCCGAGCGATTCGGCGTTTCCGCGGGCGAAGCGGGCCTGCTGATGACGGTGGCGATGCTGCCGCTGGCTTTCGCGCCGATTGTCTATGGCTACATCCTGCAGGCGGTGCCGGCTAAATTAATGCTGATCGTGGCGCTGGGCCTGCTGGCGCTGAACCAGTGCTGTTTTTACTTCGCCAGCGAGTTCTGGCACCTGGTCGGCCTGCGCCTGTTGCAGGGCCTGCTGCTGCCGGCGATATTTACCGCCTTGATGACCTACTGCGCCAGCATGGTGCCGGCCACCATGGTGCGTCGGGCGATGGGCTTTTATATCGGCGCCACCATTCTGGGCGGTTTCAGCGGTCGTCTCGCCGGAGGGATTTTCGCCAGCGTCTTTGACTGGCGCAGCGCCTTCGTTGTCATGGGGCTGCTGCAGCTGTTGCCGTTGCTAATGCTGCTCAAGGTCGATGCCGACGCCAGCATCAACTTTGCGCGCCTCGATTCCAGCAGTATTTCACGGGTGTTGCGCAATCGTAACTACCGATTCATGTTCCTCAGCCTGGCCGCGGTGTTTTTCGTGTTTTCAGGCATACTTAACAACGTGCCGTTTCACCTGCAGGACATTCACCCGGGGGCAACGCCGTTGATCATTTCGATGCTTTACCTCGGATACCTGATCGGCGCGCCGGTATCCTTCGTCAGCGAAACAATCGTTAAAAAACTGGGCGATGAACGCAAGGGGCTGTTTCTCGGCCTGGCGATCAACGCTTTCGGCCTCGTCATGCTGCTTTTCGTCGCCTTCAAGGGGCTGGTTGTGATGATGTTTTTCCTGGCGGCGGGTTTTTTCCTGATACATGCATTACTGTCGGGACTCGCCAACCACCTCGCATCGGAGCACAAGGGCGTGGTCAACGGCCTTTACGTATCGATTTACTATTTCAGCGGCGCCATGGGTTCCTGGTTGCCGGGCTATGTATACGAGTCGGTCGGCTGGCACGGTATGATCTTCGCGTTGCTGTTGATTTTATTGTTTTGCGGTTGGAGTATCCTGCGTGTCGAACCCGGTTTGCCCGCTCGATGAGCTGCTGGCTATGAGAAGAGAAAAAGCTAAACGGATATTTTTCGCGCTTTGGCCGCAGGATACCCTGCGTCAGTCCCTGAATCGCGCGGCGCATACGCTAGCGCTGCAAGCACCGGCGCGGCGCGTTGCCGACTATAACCTGCACCTGACGCTGCATTTCATCGGTAACGTTTCCCTCGAACAGCTGGATTGCATGAAGCGGCAGGCGCGCAAGGTCAGGGCGCCGGGTTTCGATCTATGTGTCGATAGCCAGGGATGCTTCAGCAAGGCCGCCGTCGGCTGGTTGGGCTGCAGTGAGGTGCCGCTCAGGCTGCGCCAGCTGCATCAGGAGCTGGGCAGGCGCCTGCGCCGATGCGAATTTCAACCCGAGGCGCGGCGTTACAGCCCGCATGTCACGGTGGCGCGCAAAATCCGCACGATGCCCACCGACACCGCTTTCGAGCCGCTGCGCTGGCGAGTGGAAAATTTTGTGCTGGTGGAATCCCAATCCTGCGCCGATGGCGTAAAATACAGCGTCATCGAAACCTATCCCCTGACATGAGCCGTAACGAACCCTTCAAACTGCCGCCCGAGGTAATCAGCCAGTTGACGCGCCGCTCGGACGCAAAAGGCCTGCTGCAGCTGTCCGCGCACCTGTCGATGCTGCTGCTGGCGGGCGCCGGGATGATGCTCAGCCGCGACAGCCTGTTACTGCTGGCGACGCTGCCGATCTACGGCGCGTTGCTGATCTTCCTGTTTGCACCGTTGCACGAATGCATTCATTTCACCGTCTTCAAAACCCGCTGGATCAACAACCTGGTGGCGGCGCCGATCGGGTTTCTGCTGCTGATCCCTTACCAGAATTTTCGCGTTTTTCATTACGCGCATCACCGCCATACGCAGAATCCCGAACTCGATCCGGAACTGATCGATATGAGACCCCTGATCCGTGAACGCTACTGGCTCTACCTGACCGGATTGCCGACCTGGTGGCTGGGGATGAAATCGATCTGGCGACACGCCATGGGTGTCGTCGACGAGCCCTATATCGAGGAACGCCATCAGGCAATGATCATTAACGAGGCGCGGCTCCACCTCGCCGGTTACAGCCTGCTGTTGTTGATCAGCCTGCTCTCCTCCAGCGCCTTGCTGTGGTGGCTGTGGGTGTTACCGGCGCTAATCGGCCAGCCGCTGTTGCGCCTCTACCTGCTCGCCGAGCATAGCGGTTGCGATCTCGGCGACAACATGCTGGAAAATTCTCGTACCACCTACACCACACCATGGGTTTGTTTTCTCGCCTGGAATATGCCGTTTCACGCCGAGCACCATTACCTGGCGTCGGTGCCGTTCCACGCCTTACCGGCGTTGCACGCCTATACCGGCCAGCGGGTCAAGTACAGGGGCGACGGCTACTACCGGGTCAATCGCGAAATCGCGGCTCAGAGATAGCCGCGTATAAACCCGGCTATTTCGCCGATCGAGATTTCCGCTTCGGGGATCGGGTAGAACTCGAACACATGCCACATGCCTTCCCAGATCCTGAGGTCGCAATCGACGTCGGCGCTGCGCAGGCGTTGCGCGAGGCGCAGCGCCTGGCTCAACAGCAGGTCGCGACTGCCGCTGGTCATCATCGTCGGCGGCAGCCCGCGCATGTCGCCGTACAGCGGCGAAATGGCGGGATCGTCGAGCGGGTGGCCGTTGGCGTGCAGCCTGGCGGCAATATCGACCCAGGGCTGGCTCAGGCTCGGGTCGCGCTTGTCGTTGAAACCATGGCTGTCGCCGCGGTTGGCGAGATCGCACCAGGGCGATAGCAGCGCCGCGCAGGCCGGCAGCGGCAGGCCCCGGTTACGCAGGTGGTGCAGCAAGCCCAGCGCCTGGTTGCCGCCGGCGGATTCGCCGGCAACGGCGAGTCGCGCGGCGCCATAGCTGTCCAACAGCGCCGGGTACAGCGCCCGCATATCCTGCTGCGGGAGCGGATAGGGGTGCTCGGGCGAGAGGCGATAATCTACCATGACGACGCGCGCGCCACTGGCCTGCGCCAGCGGGGCCGCGATCACCAGGTCTTCATGCGGGCTGCCGCAAACGAAGCCGCCGCCGTAGGCGTACTGGATACAGCCGCCGCTCTCGCTCGACCAGCCGCGCGGGGTGACCTGCTTGCAGCCGATACCGGCGATCTGGATTTCCTCGATATCGCCGTCGAAGCCTAGCAGGGCTTGCTCAACGGCGGGTTCGAATCCCGCGCGCACCGCCTCGCGATAAGCCGGAATATCGTTGACCTCAGGAACCACGGGGCCGACCTCGAGCATCTCTGCAAGCAGCGCGCGTGCTGCGGCGCTGATGTCGGCGGCCGGATTCGTCATTACAGTACGCTGTCCAGGTCGCGGATCAGGTCGGCGCTGTCCTCTAGCCCGATCGACAGCCGGAAAACGCCTTCGCCCGCGGCGTCGCGGTACTTGTCGAGTTCTTCGCCTTGCAGCCGGTACGAAGAGCCGACCAGGTCGTCGGTCTGCATCAGGTAAACCAGGCTGCGGTGATGCCCCAGCGAAACCGCGTAGTGAATCACCTCGAGACGCTGCATCATGCGCTCGGCGACCCGTTTCGGATCGGCGCAACGAAAACAGATCATGCCGGAAAAATTATCCATCTGGCTGCTGGCGAGCGCGTGCTGCGGATGCGACTCGAGGCCGGGGTATAACACCTTTTCGACCCTGTCGTGGTCTTCCAGGAAGCGCGCCACGGCGAGCGCGTTTTCCTGGTGGCAGCGCATGCGCAGCGGCAGCGTCGCCATGCCGCGCATGATCAGCCAGGCGTTGAACGGGCTGATGACGCCGCCGTAGTGCACCAGCGCTTCGCCTCTCAGCGGACCGATCAGTTCCTGCTTGCCGCAAACCGAACCGCCCATGGCGTCGCCATGCCCGCCGATGTACTTGGTCAGTGAATGCACGACCAGGTCGGCGCCCAGCGTCATCGGCCGCGTCGCGATCGGCGAGGCGAAGGTCGAATCGACCGCCAGCAGCGCGTCCTGGCGATGTGCCAGATCGGCGGCGCCGCGGATATCGGAAATACGCAGCAACGGGTTGGACGGCGTCTCCAGCCAGACCATGCGCGTATTGTCGCGCATCGCGCTTTCGATGTTGGCGAGTTCCGAGGTATCGACAGGAGTCACCTCGATGCCGAGCCGGGTCAACGTCTCGCGCGCGAATTCGGCGGTGCCGGGATAATTGGTGTTGCTGATCACCAGGTGGTCGCCCTGGCTCAGGTGCGCCAGCAACACCGCTGCGCTGGCGGCCATGCCGGAGGCGAATGCAATTCCGGCCTCGGCCTGCTCTAGGATCGCGAGCTTGCTCTCCAGTTGCTGCGTGGTCGGATTGGCCCAGCGGGTGTAGACGAACGGGGTTTCGCTCGACAGGTTGTTGGCCGAAAAGCTGATTTCCTCGTCGACTACGAAGGTGCTCGACATCACCAGGTTCGGCGCCGAAGCGCCGCTCACCGGATCAGGGGCCTCGCCGCCGTGGATCGACAGGGTCTGCGGACCTTTATCAGAGGTTGATTTCAATGTCATGGCTTCGATCCCGTGCGTAAAGCGACATTAGTAAAGCCGAAGCGAATCAAAGTCAATCGGGGTTTGTATTCGAAAATCCGAAGCAAAGCCTTTAAAAGTCGAAGTTTATTCGAAACGGGGATTTCGCTATATTGCCTTTTTTGGGAGCGCTGAAACGATGATTCTGAATGACGGGCAAAAAGCCTTTTTCGATCAACAGGGTTACCTGTTCGTAGAGAACGCGGTAAGCGCCGAACAGCTTGAAGAGTTGCGCCGGCAGTTTGCCGACTGGGTTGAGGAAAGCAGGGCTCACGATGAGGCCTACGGCGAAACAGTCGACGGGCGCGCGCGCTTCGATCTGGAGCCCGGCCACAGCGCCGATAAGCCGGCGTTACGCCGCATCAATGCGCCGACCGACGTGTCCGAGAGTTACTACCAGGTCATGCGCGACAGCAAGATGACCGATTGCGTGGCCGAATTGATCGGGCCCAATATCAAGTACCACCACAGCAAGGTCAATTCGAAGCTGCCGGGCGCCGCCACCGTGGTCAAATGGCACCAGGATTTTCCGTTCACCCCGCACAGTAACGACGACCTGATTACAGCGTTGTTGATGGTCGACGAAGTCACCGAGGAAAACGGTCCGCTGCAGGTGGTGCCGGGATCGCACAAGGGCCAGATTTACGACCTTTGGCACGATGGCGTGTTCACCGGCGCGGTAGACGACGCGGTTACCGCCTGGTGTCTGGAAAACGCGGTCACCTGCACCGGCAAGGCGGGATCGCTGTGCCTGATGCATACGCGCCTGCTGCACGGTTCGGCCCCCAACCTGTCATCGCTGCCGCGCACGCTGTTCATCACCGTGTACTCGGCCGAGGACGCGGTGCCCTGTTCGCCCAATCCGGTGCCGAACCGTCACCAGGGCGAAGTGGTGCGCGGCCAGGCCAGCGGGCATATCCGCAGCACCGCGTTCGACATCCCGATGCCGCAAATGCCGAAGGCCGCCTCGTTCTTCGACCAGCAGGCGCAGGCCTGACCGGCTGCAACCGCTCTGGCACTGAAAAATACTGCCTGGGCGGTAACTACCGATCCAAAGCAATCCCAGGGATTATGAACGAGTGCTCAGGCTTTCAGTTAACAAGCTGAAAGAGTTCAACCATTTTTTGCTTGCCGCGAATAGTGACCTCGCCGATGGACTCTAGTTGGTATGAGTCTTTGAGTAATGAAACCGTGTTTCCAGAGACCAGAACCAGGGTCCCGTAATCCTTGTTGAGTTGCTCGAGACGAGCGGCCAGGTTCACTGCATCGCCATGCACTGTATAGTTGATTCGATCACCCGAGCCAACATTTCCGGCAATGACAGTTCCGGTATTAATACCTATCCGGGTACGAAGGGGAATTCCGGCGAAGCTGCGGCCTGTTACTACATCCAGGATTTCCCGTGCTGCGGCTACGGCCTGGTCCGCGTGCGCTGGATCTTCTACAGGAACATTGAAAGTAACCAGCATGGCATCTCCCTGGAATTGATTGACCACTCCTCCGTGCCGTTTAATGGGTTCAATTACGGCCGGGAAATACTCGTTAAGCATCTGAACCACTTTTTCGGGCGGCATATCCTCTACGATACTGGTAAAGGCCTCGAGATCAGTATACAAAACGGTGGCCGTCGTCTGGATCGGTTCAAGGCTGCCCTTGCCCTCGACTATGGCTTCGGCGACGTCTTCCGGAACATACTTGCCAAAGACTTCACGGATAACGGCCAGTTGCTGGTTTACCTTTCGAAACAGGCGCACGCCTTCGATGGCGATCAAGGCCTGGTCGGCGAAAGTCTTCAACAGTTCAATCTGCTTGTCAGGGAAGGGCTCCGCCAAAGAGCGCCACACACCGATACCTCCAACAGGTCTACCTTCGCGTAACATTGGTACCGCTACGACAGATCTCATGTTGCTAATGCGAGCGAGTAAGTGCAAACCATACTCCCGATCCACCTGGACATCATGAATATGCACGATTTTGCATTCTAGAATAGCGCGGCCAATTGCCACTTCCCGGTCCGGAGATCTTGGAAATAGCTTTTTGTACTCGCCTATCCCCTCCGAATCCAGGCCATGATGACCGACCAGATGAATCAGTTCACCATCAAATTGAAACACGCCACTGAACTCTCCATCACACAGGTCTTTGGCGCTGCGGGCGATCGTGTCGAAAACCGGTTGCAGGTCGGCAGGGGAGCGAGCAATCAGGCGCAAAACTCTACTCGTTGCCGTCTGGTAGGACAGCGCTTCACCGAGGTCGCGATTTCTTGCCTCGATCTCCAGGAACAAACGCGTATTCTCAATCGCTATACTGGCCTCGTCGGCGAAGGTTTTTAAGAGTTCAATTTGTTTGTCAGGGAAGGGCTCCGCTACCGAGCGCAGCACGGCGATCCCGCCAACCGGCTGATCATTGTGTAATATGGGTACGGCTACGACACTTCTGTAGTTGACGGTCTGCACGAGGATGCTTGCGTATTCACCGTCAGATTTCACATCGCTGATGTGTGCGACCTTGCCACTCAGGATTGCCCTGCCAACAGCCGTCTCCTGACCAGGTCTCCTTGGAAAATCCTGCTCATATGTTTTGAGCCCCGAAGTTGAAATACCACTGCTGGCAACCAGGTGTATAAGTTCGTCTTCCAATTTAAATACGGCGCAGAATCGGGCGTGGCACAGCTTTTTAGCACTGCGTGCTATCATATCGAACACCGCTTGAAGCTCGCCCGGGGACCTTGAAATGATATCAAGAACTTCACTGGTCGCGGCTTGCTGCTCCAGTACCTCAACCATGTCTTTGTTATTCATTTCGCCTGCCTTCACGGCTTTATTTCCGTTCGAACACACAGTCTGTGAGTTGAATGTTAGTACCGTTGTATCCTTCATTGTCCATCGGGGGGCAAATCTTTTCCAGTCTACCCACCCTGCTATTCAAGCTGCGGTAGTTTTGACATGATTGAAGCAGTTCGATGCAGGCCCTCGAGTTATTGGACTACCGCTATCAGGTCTTGCCCCGGTTTATTAGGAGAAGACCACTGGTTGACTCGAGAAACTTGGGGAGCGGATTACAGCGTCGGTTGTAGGAAGAATTTAACCCATATGGGCGATGTAACAGAAAACAACTCATGTTACGGTTTTGCCATTATCTGATAGGAGGTTAGGTAATGGTTCAATATGCCGAAGAACGAGGCTGTGCTACGCAATTTCAGCTGGGGGAATTGTTTCATAAAGGCGATCAAAAATTTCGCGACTATAAAGAAGCCTTTAAGTGGTATCAAATGGCTGCGATAAATGGATCGCGCCAGGCGCAACATAGATTAGCTACGTTGTACGCTCAAGGACAAGGTGTGCCCCAGAATCTTGTAAAGGCTTACGCTTGGTGCAAAATCGCTGCCTTCCAAAAATCAATCCGCGGAAAACGAAAACTAAAATGTATTGAATCGAAAATGGAGTTTAATCAGATTCGTGAAGGTAGGTGGTTGGCGCAAGAATATTACGATCGCTTGGTTACGCCTCGAAAACAAAAAGCTAGAAACATCACTTCGACGGCCCCTTGTCAGTAAACTAATCAAATCGATGAAGACCATGATGATATATGACATGCCGAAACTCTCTTTCCACCCGGGATTATATCTTCAAGAGCTACTTGTTTGGCAAAACATCAGCCCCGATGAGTTTTCTGACATTACTGGAGTACCCAGGACTGAAATTACCGACTTAATAGCAAAACGGCGAGGAGTCGATAAAACTATATCTGAGGTTTTAGCTGCTTACTTTGGCAATTCATCCCGCTTTTGGCTCGACCTTCAAAAGCGTTTTGACTGTCGAGATTGAGGTAATTCAGCAAAACCTTAACCGGAGGCAACCATGTCGCTGTCTGAAGGATAATGGATACAATAAAGACCCGTAAACCACAACCAGACTCAGTATTGCCTGAAGGCCATTTTGAGATGCGGATTTGCGAAGGTATATTAGTACTTTTTTTATTTGCCCTCTTAATTTTCATGCTATCTCTATAAGCACTCTGGCACTAAGCACGGCAGGAGTTTAATTCGGACATTTTCGAAGATGCCCAGCCTGGGAAGGGTGATCACTTTTGGTCGGAAACTGCCTCCTGGCCTAACCAACTGAACGTCTCCCGGCGAAAAGGTCGCCATTCAAGCCAGATCAACCGGCAATAAAGGGTATCGTCCCCTTAATCTGTCATTGCGCTACCCGCGGGTCGTAAAGGAGCGAAGCGACAAAGCAGTTTTTCAATGATTACGCGATGCTGGGAGATTGCTTCGCAGCAGCCAAGGCATTCGCTTCGCTCATTGGCTGGGCCCAGCTCGCAATAACCCTATGTAGCAGGAATTAGTCTCCTGGATAACCCTGGTCCAGCAATGACACTAATCAAAATAAGTAGATTCATATCGTGTAAAGTCGCTCAATACGTCTTAATCTGTGCGAGCCTGGTCTCGCTTTGAGATTTCTAATATTACTTTTAGCGGAATCGACTTATCATGGCAGACAATGCTCCCCGGTCGGACACACCACAAAAGCCTTACCTGGTTTCCATCGGCAATTTCCTCGCCGTCGGTTACTGGATTATCGAGGCGTATTTCGATTCGATATTGATAGAAGATACGTCTTTCGCGATGCGTTTATTTCCTTCGGATCCAAATGAACTGTGGATGCGGAGCCTTGTTTCCCTGATGTTTGTCGGCTTTGGACTCTATGCGCATAGAGCTCACGTACGCATCAGGTCTATCGAGAAGCTTAATTTGGAAGCCGCGTCGCTTCTTAATAACGCGATCTCCAATACCATAAGAGGCGATTTTCCAATCTGCGTTCATTGTAAGAACATATGCGATGAGCACGGCCAATGGGTTTCTCCCGACAGCTTCATTTCCGCCCAGACCGAAGCCAGATTTTCGCGCGTTTTATGCGACAAGTGTAAGGTCGAAAAACGATAACGCGGTGGAAAATGGGCGGGAAACCCAATTTTAAGGCTCTAGCTGACAGCTTCTTTAGCTTTGTTCCCTTGAGACCGCGAGTCCTGTTCCTACAACCCGGCACCGATACGAAGTGGTGCGTGACTAGTACCGAGCCAACTCTGTTGCCAGAGTTCGCACAGAGCCGGCATCCATCACGAATCCGCGAGGCGGCGGCATATTTACCGCCGACAAGTGGATTGGCGTGGTTTATAGCGCGGAGTTCTAGGCCGGCTCGGCCACAAACTGGTTCAGCATTCGCTCGGGGTCGAAGATATCGGTCGCCGGCGGCGCGAAACTCTTGTGGCGGTAACCATTGGAGCCAATCGGCTCGTACAGCTCGAGGATTTCCTCGCGCCGCGCGACCAGGTCCCTGACCGCGGCGACCAACGCTTCGAGATCGGCGCGCGTGGTGTAAAGACCGAGGCTGGCGCGCGCCATGCCGCGCTTGCGCTCGACATCGGCTTCGGCGTTGGGCGCGTCGGGGTCGATATCCATTTCCCAGAGTTCGCGCGTGAGTAGTTCGCGCACGTAGGGGTGGGCGCAAAAACAGCCGTTGCGCACCTGGATGTTATGGAAATCGTTGAGCGCAGCCGCGGTCAGCCCATGGTCGAAGCCCTTGATGTTGAAGGTCATGGTGCCGGTGCGGGGTATGTCAGCCGGATCGGGTCCGTAAAGGGTGACGCCCTCGATTTTCGATAACTCCTGCCAGGCATAGTCGATCAGGCCGATTTCCTTTTCACGCACCTTGTCCATGCCGACGCGGGTCAGCAGGTCGAGCACGGCGCCGAGCGTGATCGCGCCGACGATATTCGGCGTGCCCGCTTCTTCGCGGTCGGGCAGGGTTTCGGTCGGCATGTATTCGGCGAGATAAACGTCGTCGACCATGCCGCCGCCGAGCTCGGCCGGTTTGATGGCGTGCAATAATTCGCTTTTGGCGATGATTGCGCCGGGTGAACCCGGGGCGTAAATCTTGTGCCCGGAAAACACCAGTACGTCGATATCGGCGTCATCCATGCTGACCGGCGCGTGCGCGATCATTTGCGAGGCGTCGACCACCAGCAAGGCGCCGACCGCGTGCACCATGCGCGCGACCTCGGCCAGTGGGGTTATGGCGCCGGATACGTTGCTCGCGCCGGTGACGGCGATGTAATTGATGCGCTCGCCGTACTCGT
>CALJQI010000060.1 GCA_937980285.1 uncultured Gammaproteobacteria bacterium
CCTTGCGGCTGTTCCAGCCCGACTTGTAGCGCACGCCCGGCTTGAGCTTGTCGGCGGCGATCGCGACCGCGTAGTGCGGTTCGCCCAACGGGATCGGCATGTCGTACAGCAGCTCCATCTTTTCGCCGCTGATGTCGATCAGCTGGTGGTTCTGCGGATGCAGCGGACCGACCGGGTTGAAACGGTCGATGGCCAGCTTGTTGAGCGATACCAGGTACTTGCCGTCGGGAGTGACGCTGTCGCCTTCCATCGTCATCAGGTGGCCAACGTTGTAGTGCACCGGCAGCTGATGCAGCACCTTGCCTTCGCAGTAGTCCCACTTGGTAATCATCGAATCGACGTAAATCGAGGTGTAGGCGACGCATTCCTTGGAGTCGTATTGCGTATGCAGCGGACCGAGGCCGACATTGACGGACTTGTGCAGCACGTCGTTGATGGCGATGATCGGCACGCCGTAAGGGTCCTCGCCCTCGAACTTCTTGTTGTCGATTGCGGCCTTGATCTTGGCCCAGGAATAAACCCAGGTATGGCTGTCGAGCTTGCCCGAAATGGTCAGGTACTTGCCATCCGGGGTGACGTCGACGCCGTGCGGGCTCTTCGGCTCGGGGATCAGGTACAGCAACCCTTCCGCCACCGCCTGTTTCATCGGAATCAGGTAAGCGCCATTTTGCTTCTCGACCTTGCCGGCGGCAACCAGCTCGGCGGCTTTCTTCCAGTTGGTGACATGCAGGAAGTCGGTATCCTTGGACGAACAGCCGGCCTCGAAAGGCGGGCGGCCACGCTCGTTACCGCCGACGTAACGCTCGGAGCAGAAAGAGTTGGTGAAACCCCAGCCGTAGGACGGGCCTTTACCCGCGTCCGACAGGTCCTGGCTGTAAGGCGGCAATTCGAATGTGAAGGACTGGCTCGGATCGAGGCGGCCTTTTTCGTTATCGAACTTCCAGTAGGTCAGGCCGCCGCGATAGCGGTCATTGAACTCTTCCAGCGGCACGAAGCCCTGGTCGAGCGGCGCCGCGTACTGCGCCGGATCCATGACGTACTCGGAGTTCGGCGTCACGAAGGCGCCACCGTGGGCGCTCTTGAAGAACGGGTTGACGACGATCTGCTTGGTTTCGAAATCGTGCAGGTCGATAACCGCCAGCCGCAGATTCGCCTTGTCGTTGATGAACAGGTAACGCCCGTCGTATTCACCGTTGGTTTCGGTGATCGCCGGGTGGTGCGTGTCGCCGTAGGTAATATCCTTGCCGTGGATACGGCCCTGCGCCAGCACTTCCTTGGACTCATCGTCGAAACCGTAGCCCTGCCAGGGCTCCGGGGTAAACACCCCGATGTACTTGAGGATACGCATCGACGGAATGCCGTAAACGATCACCTGCCCGCTCTGGCCGCCCGAACTGAAGGCCAGGAACTCGTCGCGGCCGCCGGTCGGCGTGTAGGTTTTTGTCGCCGCCAAAACGTCTTTTTCGGTCAGCCCCCTCTTCGTCATTACATCTTGCAACGAATCCTGCGCAATCGATCCGCCACTGGCAAAGCTGAGCGCAAACGCCAGTGCAGCGGGTGTAACCCTTGTTTTAAACATGATGCGATCCCCCATGATCGAATTTCATAAAAACAGTAGACTAAATCGACTCGAGTCTACTGCAGCGAGGGGGGCTTAGAATTGATCTTGGTCAAGCGCCCAAACGCGGTTTCCGGCCGCATCGGAAAACGCGCCAGCGGGATCATCGCAGGCGCCGTCAGTAAGGCGTGCGCAGGGTATAGGCCAGCACCAGCAACAGGCCGGTCGTGAAGTGAATTCCGATGGTCAGAGCGTTCACTTTCAGCAGCATGTATGGCAGCCGCTGCCGGTCGGCATCGACCTGGTTCCAGTCCCGCAGCCAGCTGTCGCCGAGGCGATTCGCGTACAGCAGCAAGGGTAGCGGCATCAGCGCCAGCAGCGCGTAAAGGGTGCCGAAAGCGGCATCGAAAATTCCGCCGACGGCAAGCAGAACGACGAAGCCGAAACCGAAATAACCGAGCAGCCGGTATAGCTCCAGCGGCCGTTCGTAACGCACCGTGCCATCCTGCATCGCCGCGCAGCGCACCACCCAGTTACGCTTGTCCGCCAGGCGGTCGGCGGGCACGTCCTGAAACTGGTTGATCCAGACGATCAGCGCCACGAACACGGCTACCGGCAGCGACGCCAGCAGCGGCGGAATCCAGTTCCATGTTTCCAGCACCGGACTGATGAGCACGTAATGCGTGCCGAGCACGATCACCGGGCCAAAACCGAGGGCGATGGAGAGCTCACCCATGCCGTTGTACCCGAGCCGGTAGGGCCCGAGCGTATAGGCGACGCCGAGGAAACAGCCGGCGATACCGATAAACAGTAACGGTGTCAGCGCAAACGCCGAACCGGCGAGCCGTTGATTGAGGACAAGGCCGATGGCAATGGCCGCGGCAAAACAGAGGATCGCGGCCAGCAGGACCTTCCACGGCGCCAGCAAGCCTGCCTGGATCATACGGCTGCCGCCGTTGAACGGGCTGGGCACCCGGTTGGCTTCATCGTTGCCGCTCAGGTGGTCGCCATAGTCGTTGGCCAGGTTGGTGCCGGCATGTGCCGCCAGCGCGCCGACGAGAACCAGCCAGAACAGGCGCCAGTCCCAGTCACCGGCCATGCCGGCGTCGCTCAGATCGCCGCGGGCGATGGTCGCGCCGAGCAGCACCGGGATCAGCGTGGCGGTAAAAAACGGCGCGCGCACCGCCTGCAGCCAGAGCACAAGCCGGTTGCTGGCCGCGCTCGACGCCTGCGCCAGCGCCGATCCGCGATTTTCAGGTATTTCCAGGGTTTCGAACTGGGACTCGGCATAAAAGTCGATATGCGTGATTCGCGTCGGCCTGACCCGGTAATAACCGGTAACGCCGTTGGCATCGAGAAACTCGTCGTCCATGTACTGCTGGAAGGCGTCGGTCACCTCGAGAATCTTTGCCCGAGCCGCCCTGATTTCCTCGGGCCGCCTGATTCTGAAGCAATCGCCCTCTACGCGAACGCCGCGAATGCCGTCCTCGCCGGCCGGCCAGATCGACATTTGCACGCGCGGATTGAAAGCTATCTGGCGCGCCTTGCGGGTCGGGTTGAAGGTAAAGAACAGAAAATCGTCGCCATCGCGCGCGAAAAAAACGCTGGCGCAGGAACTGCAGCCGTCGACCGAGGTTGCCAGCACCATGCGCGAGGTGCTGTCTACTACCTGGTCGATCTTTTCTCTCAGGGTCGTTGTCATCAGGTTTTCGTTGTCCTGGGCGGAATTCGCAGATTGCCAGCTAGAAAGACAGCAATCGGATATAGCTGACCAGCGCCTCGACATCGGACTGGCTCAGGATACCCTTCCACGCCGGCATGTATCGTCCCTTGCCGTCGAGGATGCTGCTCATCAGGGCCTGGTTGTCCAGGCTGTTGGTTTCGTTAGGATTGGTATGGTCCATCGGCATGATGCCGATCAGGTTGGTCATGATGCCATCGCCGTCGCCTTCGACGCCATGACAGACCTGGCAGTACTTCTGGTACAGCTCGAGGCCATGCTCGGGATCGCCCATCAGGTCGTGTTTTTTGCGCGACAGGAAACGCAGGTAGGCGATCAACGCCTGGATCTGGGCATCGTCGAAGACTTCTTTCCATTCCGGCATGGCTTCGCTCAGCAGGTTGTGGCGCTCGCGACCGGTAATCGTCTGCTTGCCCTCGCCGGTGATGATGCGGGTCAGAATGGTATCGCTGCGCGAACGGATCGTGGTCGACAGGTCGGCCGGTGTAATCTTCATCGCCTTCGCCAGCGGCCCGTCGCCCTTGCCGTCGGCGCCATGACACAGCAGGCAATAGGAAACATAAAGCCGCCTGCCCTCGAAAGCAGCGGGAGGATTGGCAATTGCGCCGGTGGCATACAGCGCCAGCAGTACCAGCATCAATTTTCGGGAGAAAGCCTTCATTGACAACTCTCGGCAGCATGGAAAAGGCCGCGATAATAACAACATATGCCAGGCCGGTAAAACCGGCACCGCGATTACGACCGCCTGCTTGCGGTCAATCGAGACCGCCACCAGGTGCCGCGACATCGAACTAGCCGAGGCCGCTTTGCCTGCAGCTACTCGACCTTCGAGCGCAGACAGGTTATCGTCACCGGGTGGCGCCTGCGAGCAGGCCATCACCACCATTCAAGTCAATCGAAAAAACAGGATCTGGCAGCATGTCGACAATCGGAGTAGAGAAACTAATGCAGGGTTACCGGCGCTATCGCGATGGCGCCTACCGGGACAGTCAGCCGCTGATCGAGGACCTGGTGACTCGCGGCCAGCGCCCGGAAGTAGCCGTGGTCGCCTGTTCCGACTCGCGCGTCGATCCGGCGATACTGTTCCAGGCCGACCCCGGCGACCTGTTCATGGTGCGCAACGTCGCCAACCTGGTGCCGCCGATGGAAGAGGAAGGCACTTATCACGGCACCAGCGCGGCGCTCGAATTCGCGGTTCTCGGGCTCGGGGTCAAGCATATCGTCGTCCTCGGCCACGCGCATTGCGGCGGCATCAAGCTGATGATGGACCCCGACCCCTACGACAGCGCGTTCAAGTTCGTGCCGGCCTGGGTTTCGATGCTGAACGCGGCCTACCGGCGAGTGCGCGCGACCATGGCCAGCGCCAGCGCCGAGGAGCGCACGCGCGCCTGCGAACAAAACGCGGTACTGGTATCGCTGGAAAACCTGACCACCTTCCCATGGGTGCGGGAACGTATCGACGCCGGTGAATTGAAGTTACACGGCTGGTATATCGACATCGCCGAGCCGCAGCTCAGCGCCTATGACTGGGAAGCCGGAAAATTCATCCCGATCGCCTGAGGCCTGCCAGCCATAATGCCGCCCGCCAATTCGCTGTTGACGTCGATAAGGCGCGAAGTCAGAATGCCCCGACTATAGCGATAAGTGATGCGTTCGATCTCCTGGAGTCACGAACGCGCGCGCCAACCAGGCA